>SDNN01000237.1 GCA_004524425.1 Promethearchaeota archaeon | reverse complement strand
TAGCAGATACTCTCAGAGAATCAGTTAAGACTTTTCCTGGAAGTTTGGTTTATGAATTTATGGGAACAACCTGTACTTATCGTGAGTTTGAGAAAGATGTGATTGCTTTTGCGAATTTTCTTATTGATAATGGGTTAAAAAAGGGGGATAAAATCTCAATAAACCTTCCAAATTGTCCACAGTTTATGATTGCTCTTTATGGAGCATTTTATGCTGGAGTGGTAGTTTCTGGGATGAATTTTCTCCTCCAAACTAACGAAATTATTTACCAGCTTTCAGATTGTGAAGCGAAAGCAATAGTAACAATGGACTCATTTTATGAAGAAAAAGTACGGAAAGCATTAGCGAGTGGAAAAACTAATGTAAAATTAGTTGTAACTACTAACATCTCTGATATGATGGATATTGGTGGAGCTAAAAAGTTTTTAGGTAAATTATTGAAAAAAATTCCAACAGGTAAAATTAAACCAATAGAAGGAATGAAATTTATTAAATTTCCTGAAATTCTTGAAACCTATCCCAATGATAGACCCCCAGATGTCAAGTTAAATCCAAAAGAAGATTTAGCTTTTTTGCAATATACTGGTGGTACGACTGGACCTCCTAAAGGTGCTATGTTAACTCATTTTAATGAAGTTGCGAATATTGATCAAGTAATTCACTGGTGGGAAATTGACGTACGTAGAGGAAGAGATATTTTCATTTCAGGTTTTCCCTTTTTCCATCTTGCTGGGTTATTTATGAATCTTGGTGCTGTTGCTTATGCATGTATGCAATTATTAATCCCAAATCCACGTGATATGGATCATATTATTGACTTGATTAAAGAATGGGAACCAAACTTAATGGTAAATGTACCTACCTTATATTTGATGCTGTTAAATGAACCTAAATTTAGAGAAATAGATTTAAACAGTATTCGAGTCTATGTTTCTGGAGCAGCTCCATTTCCAGCAGAAAGTATTAAAAATTTTGAAAAAATAGTCGGATTACATAAATTACTAGAAGTCTATGGTATGACTGAGGCTTCTCCTATAGCCACAATGAATCCTTATCTGGGAGAAAGAAGAATCGGAAAAGTAGGTTTACCTGTATCTAATACATTACTGAAAATAGTTAACGTTGAAAATAAAGAGCAAGAAGTTCCCCTTGGTGAAGCTGGAGAAATAGCGATAAAAGGACCGCAAATTTTTCAAGGATATTGGAAAAAGCCAGATGAAACTAAAAATGCGTTAAAAGATGGCTGGTTTTACACTGGTGATGTAGGAATAATGGACGAGGACGGACATCTAAAAATTGTTGATCGGACAAAAGATATGATCATTGTAAGTGGGTATAAGGTATTTAGTGTTGAAGTAGACAATAAGATGGTGAAACATCCTGCTATTCAGTTAGCATCAACAATCGGTATACCTGATCCTGATCGACCTGGGTCAGAAATGGTCAAACTTTATGTTTTATTAGAAGAAGGATATTCAGCAACCGAGGAATTAAAGGATGAAATTAGATTATTTGCCGAAGAAAATCTCGCAAGATATAAAGTTCCCAAGATTATTGAAATTGTTCAAGAAATTCCTCTAACGACTGTTGGTAAAATAGATAAAAGAGCGTTGAGAGCAAAGGAGCAAGAATAAATTTAAATCTTTAATTTTCTAACTTTTTTTCAGATTTTAATTTTTTGTAAGAAAGAATAAAATTATTTTAAGAGTACTATTCAATTATTAGATATGATTATTTCAAAAATAAAACTGATAGTGATAATTAAATGGTAGGTAAAGATTCAGTACAATGTATCAGCGACGAAATTTTAGAAAAACTTAGCTTAAGAAATCGCTACAATTTTCTGAATATAAACTTGATGAGTATTTTAAAGCCTAAATATATGAATTTTCTCAGAGAAACTCAGAAATTTTATGTTAAATTTGAAAAACAGAACAACATTACGCATGATGAAGATTTTTATGACTGGATTCCCGAAATAGGCGAGCAAGGTTTAATAACTCGCGTGAACAAATTTGAAGATGTGGGAATGGATTTAGAACCACATGGCTTTATGGCAGAATTCATGCGAGTCCTGGCAACAGATTTCTTTGACCCACAACTTGCAATGGGAATGGGAGCGACTGTTCTAGCAATAAATCCCTTACTTCTTCATCATGAAAACGTTGGAATTCGTTTACAAGCTCTCAAAGAAATGGCAACGGGCGAAAAAATTGGATGCATTTGTATTACAGAACCTGAAAGAGGTTCTGACGCTGTACATATGGTCACTATATGCGATGAGCAAGAGGATGGAAGTCTTATAGTAAATGGAGAAAAAATTTATCAGACTAACGGACCGAAAGCAGATTGGGCAGTCGTGTATGCGGTTACAGAAAAGAATAATGGAAATACAATGGCTCAATTCTTAGTGGACACCTCTTGGGAAGGGTGGAAAGCAGAGCGAGTGAATATTCCATGGACACATAGAATGCATATTGGCAAAGAAACATTCACTAATTTGAAAGTGCCAAAAGAATATATCTTAGGAGGACCGGGAAAAGGTAGGGAACATTTATTTGAAGGATTAAATTTAGAACGTTTAGGTATAGTTATTCTCAATCTTGCTGAAGCTTGGAATGCTTTATCTCATGCTGTGATTTATGTAAATATGCGCCAACAATTTGGTCAAGAAATCTTGAAGTATCAAGGTGTCGGATTTCCTCTTAGTGATCAATGGGCAAAAACCATGAATTTAACCTTAGCAACACTTCAAATATGCCAAATCGTAGATGAAAAAATGGAGGAATATAATGGTGTTCTTCCGAAACAATTGAATTTGGCTCTGGGGGCCAATGCTTCACAATTAAAATCTCAGAGTGCTAAATTAGCTGAGAGAGTATGTTATGAGTGTGCTAATTTAATGGGAGGTGCAGGAGTGAACGATAATACTTTAATGAGAGATTTGTTAGGAATTACGAGAATTCAAGAAATTGGTGGAGGAACACGTCAAATACAGCAGTATATAATGAGTTTAGCATTAAGAAAGATTTTTAAAATGATATAAAATAGTTTTTATTTTTTTTCACTATAATCAAACGATATAGCTACTAAAAAAATATAAATTTGAATTAATTGCTTAATTACCTAAATCATGATAAAAAAATCTATCTATGATGTAGAAGAGGAAATGGTAACCAAAGCCGGTTCTACAGAAACCACCATTAAATGGTTAATAACAGAAAAAGATGGTCCTACCCATTTTGCGACAAGGCGATTTGAAATCAACCCAGGTGGTAAAGTGGGTCTTCATCAACATCCTGAAGAACACCACGTATATGTCTTAAATGGAACCGCTAATTTTGTTGATAATAACGGAGTAACTTTTACAGCTAAAAAAGATGATGTGGTATATATCCCTCCTAATGAATTACATAGCATTATAAACGAAGGCGTGGAAATTTTTAGTTTCATTTGTATTATTCCGTACTTAAAATAGTTTTTTTATTAACAATAATCTCCTTTATTATTCCTTTTATAAGATGACTTTATAAGACAGAATCTCAGAAATTATTAAATATATTGAGATCTAATCAATGATTATACAGAATAATATCAAACTGAAATATACCTTAAAAATGAAAATTTCTGATATTAAAGATATAACTTATGAGAAGGAAGAGAATGGAATATGCACGATAACATTAAATAAACCAAAACGCAAAAATGCGATGTCCTTTGTAACTTTTCTGGAAATTGAAAGTGTATTAGAGGATATGGAAGCGGATAAAAATGCTAAAGTATTAATTATTACTGGAGCCAAAGAAGCGCATGCATTTTCTTCGGGAGGATATTTTAATATGAATATGTATACTTCTGTTCCCCCTGAAATCATGGAAGAATTAGATCTCCAAGATATTGCAGTAAAGCGATTATGTATGAAATTTTGGGATTTTTCTAAACCCGTAATTGCAGCCGTCAATGGTCTTGCTGTGGGGGCAGGTTTTACTATGCTTTTATCAGGGGCAGATCTCATATATATGTCAGAAGATGCTTATATTGGCTTTTACTTTATTCGACGTGCGGTAATGGCTGAATTTGGAGCAGATTTTCTTTTACCTTTTTATGTTGGATTTC
>SDNN01000236.1 GCA_004524425.1 Promethearchaeota archaeon | reverse complement strand
TATTCAACTTCAATTCCTTCAATTCCAGCGTTAACACATAATTCAACAAATTTGGTGCGATTCGAAACTTCATAAACTCCCGGATGAGCTAAGATGGGAATTCCTCCCGCAGCTTTAATCAATTCAATTGATTCCTCAAGATTCAATTCGAATTCTCGATCGACATAAGCAATTCCTCCTAAGCTTATCATCTTGAATAGTTCATTTTTAGTCTTATTAGCTACTTTTTCAGGATTGTTCTTAATCATTATGTTAACAATGTGGGGTCGACCTACTGCGTTTTTCCCTGCTGTTGCCTTTACTTCTTCATAGGTAATTTTATAACCAAGTTCTTCTCTTAATCTTTTACATATGTCTTCTTTTTGCTTTAAACGTCCTACCATTTGCAGATTTAATGTTTTGAGTATTTCCCTAGATTCATAGTCAATATTTAAACCAATCACATGGACATCTTCAATTTCTCTCTCAGGTTCATGTCTGATTGATATTTCGATCCCCGGTAGGATAATGATCTCTTTATCTGTGCCATATTCTAGTATCTCTTGTATACCGTCGATTGTGTCATGGTCTGTGAGTGCTATTGCTTCTATTTTTAGATCTAGAGCCTTATCTACCAATTCAAAAGGAGAATCTGAACCATCTGAACAATTTGAATGCAAATGTAAATCAATCAATAAATTAATGAATTAAAATAAGAATAACTACTTTACTAATCTGACACATTAAAATATCATATTTTTATATAGCATGAGTCACTTAAGTACAGAACTAGGTTAATAAAATATATTTAGAACTTATAATTTAGATAACTTAAAGTCAATAAAGAAATAAACCTTACGAGCTGAAAAAGTTGACAATCGTGATCATGAAGTTTGGTGGTTCCTGTCTGCAAGATGCAAATGCATTTGAGAAGATCTACGAGATAACTAAAATATATCAAAATTATAAGAAGGTCTTCGTGGCTTCTGCTTTAAATGGTATAACTGACATGCTTTTGAAAACGGCTCAAAATATTGATGACAATGAAAAAATTGACCACAATATTGCCTTGATAGAAAAGCGACATATCAATATAATAGAAGAGATCTTAGATGAGAATCAACCATATTATAGAAGTGCTAAAGACTGGATAGATGAAAAAATTGGTGAATTGGATGATGCTTTTAATGATATAAAAGAATTTGGATTAGAGCCATATTATAAAGACTACATCTCGAGTTTTGGGGAAATAATGTCAACCTACATATTAAACCAATATCTCTTAAGTCGAGAATTAGATGCCATATACTTGCCCGCTAATAGAATCATAATCACCGATGATAATTATGGTAATGCTTATCCTTTATATGAACTTACTAACGCCCGAATAAATAAAACCATGATTCCTCTCTTAGAAAATCCAATAAAGGACTCCATTTTTTGCGTGACAGGTTTTATTGGAAGAAATAAGATGGGATACATCACCACACTCGGAAGAGGGGGCTCCGACTATACTGCAACGATCTTGGCCAGGGCGATATTTGATGAATGTATGGATAAAGATATCAAAGTTATACTATGGAAGGATGTTGATGGGTTATTGGCTATTGACCCAAAATATGTCCCTCAAGCTTCCTTGATAAAAAATTTAGATTATAGTGAAGCGAAAGAAATTGCTAATTTTGGAGCAAAAATTTTGCACCCAAAATGTCTCGAAGCAATTGAAAAAAGGAACATCCCGTTGGAAATAAGAAATTTTGATAAACCCTTAGAAAAAATTAATTTTACCCAAATTTCCACTCAATCAGATAAAGAACAAATAAAAGGAATTTCTGCAGTTGAACTTGCAACGATTATCACCATCACGTCTGGAAGCATGGTAGATGTCCCCGGAGTTTTAGCTAAGATTTTTAAAGTCATAGCAAAAAACAAGATCAGTGTATCTTTTGTTGCTCAAAGCAGCTCCGAAATAAGTACCTCTTTTATAGTCAGGGGTGAAAACGCCCAAAAAGCCATAAATACTCTAAAAAATGAGGAATTTTTTTCAGATTTTTATGAAATTACATGGAAAAAGGTGGCAGTAATAAACATTACAGGTCTAAAAGTATTAGAAAATGAAACTAAAGCCCAAATTTTTCATGCTTTAGCTAAAAAAAACATTGAGGTCAAAGCGATTTCACAAAGTTATGAAGAATTAAATCTTTCAATCGTGGTTGAGAAAGATAATCTCATGGATGCCATCAAAATCATTCATGATGATTTATGTGAAGAATTTGAGGCAGTTCAATGTGTTGAAGATAATTGAATTAACTATTATTCTTTTTCTTTAATGAATAGGATCAGATTATCTAATTAACATTAATGACTTATGGATAAAGGATACAAGTTATATAGGAAATTTAAGAAATTATGATAAAAAGAGGATATTTACTTTAAGTTTTAGAGTCAATAATTCGACGAGTTAGTTCTGTAAAGGCCTCATCAACATTTTCTCCCGTCTTGGCCGAAGTTTCAATATAAATACTTCCTTCGCCTTCGGCAAACGATCGAGCCTCAGCTCTGTCAATTACCTCTCCTACATCTTCTAAAAGATCCAATTTATTTCCGATAAAAACAAATGGAATATTTTCTCCAGCAAATTGGCGAATTTCCGTGAGCCATTTCCGAGTTTCCGTATAGGTTTGCTCTCTTGTAAGATCGAATACTAATAAAGCTCCGGCAGCGCCCTTGTAAAAAGTAGATCGAATAAACTCGAATCTCTGTTGTCCACCAATATCCCAAATCGAAAGCGTGGCGATTTCACCAGACCTAAACTCAACATCTTTAGTTAAAATGTCGACTCCGACGGTGAGCTTATAGTTAGCGGCAAAGCGATTCTTTATGAATCTCTGAACTAGTGAAGTTTTACCTACCGCGGCTGCTCCGGTTAAAAGAACTTTCAGTTTGAAACTACTCATTCAAATTCACTACTCTGCAGTAATCTTTATTTTTATATTTTTAATTTGTTAATAATAATAATTGTATATAAATTATTATAACCAATTTTATTTAAGAATTTATTTAATTTTTATATACAAGAGTAATCTTTTTATTTTAAGAATTAATAAATTGATGTTTTAAATATTTTTACTTTAGAAAAAATTAGTTCTTATTAAATAGATTTATCGTTTCATACTCTAGTGTACAAGATTTTGAATTTTAAGGAATTTTAACCAAGATATTAAATGAAATCTAAAAATTATCCCTTTGTTATTACCTTTTAGGAATATCTCGATATTCTTTTAGGCTTGAAAAATAATCAAGTTTTAAGTGAGGAAAGTACATTGCTTCAGCATATTCTCTTTGAAACTCTTTTTTTAAGCTAATCTCGACATATTTTATATGACTTAATAATGATTGAGCTTTTTTTCTCATTTCGCCATTTAATAGACAATATTGGGCGCCCAACCCTGCTGCATTACCTATTTGATATATTTTATCGTTAGGAATATCGGGTATCATTCCTATAAATTTTGCATTTTCTTTATTAATATAATTTCCGAAGGCTCCTGCTAAAAAAATTTGCTTGATTTTAGCATCAAATTGTTCATTTATTTCTTTCATTTCTTTAAGAATTAGCTTGGATCCTGCGAAGAACGCCGCTTTTGCCATTTGAATTTGCCTTATGTCATTTTGAGAAAGGGAAATTTCTTTTCCTATAGCAGTTTCATCTTTTTGAGCAATTATGAATTCCGTTTTACCATCTTTTTTTCTTAATCGCTTATTATCAATTAGGGTTTTGTTAAAATTTCCACTCCTGGTAAGAATTTTTGATTTCAACATTTCAGCAACAGCATCAATAAGACCCGAACCACATATACCAATGGGATTTCTATTCTTAATGGTGGTGTAGGAGACATCTAAAGTATTTGGATCAATTTTAATGGTATCCATTGCTCCTGCTGCGGCCCTCATGCCATCACTTATATGAGCCCCCTCTAAAGCAGATCCTGCCGCACATGAACCAGTAGCTAATAGATCACGGTTTCCGATGATGATTTCACCATTAGTTCCAATATCCAGAGCAAGGGTCAGATCTTTTTGTTTATCGATATCTGAAGATAGTATCACACCCATCGTGTCTGCTCCAACAAAACCCGCAATCAATGGTGCAGTATAAACTTTTC
>SDNN01000235.1 GCA_004524425.1 Promethearchaeota archaeon | reverse complement strand
TTAATTTTTGATCCATTTCTTCTTGTGAGTTCAGATCATCCACAGGTATGTCATTATTGGGCATTTGAATAAACCATCCCGCGCTGAGCTCTTTCCCTTTTTCGGAAAGTATATTTTGTATTTGAATAAATGCAACTCCGTCCATGGTTGCATCTCTATTGACCACAGCAAAAATATATTGCACCTTATCAAGATTAATTTTTTTCATAAATTCATGGACGATTTGAGGTAAGCCGAAATAATACATGGGGAATATGAATCCCACTTTTTCGCTAGTAGCCGTGATCTTGTCCTGTTGCCTAAGGTTTGCCATGAAGATCAATTCACAATCGTCTAATTCGGCTGCAATTCCTTTAGCAATGCTTAGAGAATTGCCCGTTCCAGTAAAATAATATACCGTAGTTTTCATGAATATTAGACCTTTTTCTATATTTTAGAAATAAAAAAAAAATTAATTATAATTAGTCATGAAATTTTAAATATCCTATGCAATGTGATTCATCATTTCTTGGATGGTGATTTCAGGATTTTGATATCTTCCTCTACCTTGAGTTTTATCGCCATATTGAATGGATTCTTCAGGACAGTAGTTAAGACATGCAAAACATTGTTGACAATTTTGCTGCCATTGAGGTTTGCCATCAACGAGAACAATATTATTTACTGGACAGATACTCTCACAGATACCACAGGAAGTACAACTTTCATCTGAATAGAAGAGATCGTCCATTTTAAAAACACCTTCACGAAAATTATTATTAGTTCTCTCTATCGATGAAGTTCTTTTTTTAGGAGGAGGTGGTGGACTATTTTTTCCCTCTTTTATATATTTCGCGATATTTTTAACTTGATTTTTTAATTGTGTAAGCATTTGATTAATTTCTTCTTCAGGATCTGGTTCGTGGCCATATATATAACTGTTAGGCAGCTGAATAAACCATCCTGCATTGAGTTCTTTCCTTTTTACTGAAAGAATGTTATTAATCTGAAGAAATGCTACTCCATCCATTGTCCCATGCCTATTAACTCCAGCAAAAATGTATTGCACCTTATCAAGATTAATTTTCTCCATGAATTCATGGACAATTTGAGGTAATCCGAAAAAAAACATGGGAAATATGAATCCCACTTTTTCACTTGTAGCCGTGATCTCGTCTTGTTTTCTAAGGTTTGCCATGAAGATCAATTCACAATCCTCTAATTCAGCAGCAATTCCTTTAGCAATGCTTAATGAATTGCCGGTTCCGGTAAAGTAATATATCGTAGTTTTCATGAATAATCGCCCTCTTTTTTTGGTTTATTAAACTTTTAAAAAAATTAATTATAATTAGTTATAACATTTTAAATAATCTACGCAATGCATATGACATTATATATTGTTGTATTTGCCTAGTACCTGCTCCTATCTCTTGGATTCTCGATATTCCTAATAAATCGTGCATTAAGGTATTATCACATACGCCCGCACCACCCATGATATTAGCACATTCATAACACACGCGCTCGCTTAATTTTGCACATTCGAGTTTTAATTGAGATACATAAGCCCCGAGAGAGAGATTGAATGCTTTGGGCAGTGTCCCTTTATTTTCTTCCATTTTCTGGTCAATTAATCCGCAAATATAGAGAAGCGAAAGCGTCAAGTTAGTAGTTTTTGCCCATAAACTAGCTAAGGGAAATCCAACGCCCTGAAATTTCAGGACTTCTTGATTAAATTGCTTTCTCATGTTGGCATAAATTATTGCGTGAGTGACCGCATTCCATGCCTCCGAAACGTAGAGAATGCACCCTCCTAATCGTTCCAAGTTAAGTCCTTCAAACAAGTATTCTCTTCCCAAGCCAGGTTTTCCTAAAACAAATTCTTTAGGGATTCTTAAATTAGTGAATGTTTCTTTTCCGAGATAAATCCTCGGAACCCATGGAATGTTTACTCTTTCCACATTCCATCCTTCCCAAGAAGAATTGACCAGAAATGAAGCCATCGTGTTGCCATTGTCCTTTTCTGCACACGCATAAACCACCGCCCAGTCAGCTTTAGGTCCGTTAGTCTGATATATTTTTTGACCATTAAGCAAGAAACTTCCATCAGCCTGTTCATCACAGGTGGTTACCATGTGAACCGCATCAGAACCTCTTTCGGGTTCTGTAATTGCAATACAGCCGATTTTTTCTCCCATCACTAATTCTTTTAGAGCGTCTAAGCGAACCTTAACTCCTTCGTGATGTAATAGAATTGGATTTACTGCCAATATGCACGCACCCATAGCCATGGTGAGCTGGGGATCAAAAAAGTCAGTAGCCAATATTCTTAATAGCTCCGCTTTCATACCGTAGGGGTGGAAATCCAATCCTACTTCATTAAAATGATTTACTCTAGTAACATATCCAGCCTTGCCTAACTCTGGGATCCATTCATAAAAATCTTCATTATGGTTAAGGTTTTTCTTTTTCTCGAAATCCGTGAAAAATTTCTCAAGCTCTCTGAGAAAGCTGTAATCTTCTGGTTTTAACAGGCTAACCAAGTTATTATTCAAGAATTTATATCGATATTTCAATTGCAATTTATCTAAAATTTCGTCATTAATGCATTGAACATCGCCTTTTTTATTAACTATCTAAATCACCCTTTTACTTATTTTGAAAATTTAAAATAAATCTAATAATAAATGAACGGATGAGTAAATAAATATTATAAAAAAAATTAGAATTTTTAAAAAAAATTATTTTGTTCTTAAGACTTTTTTATCGATTTTTCCCACTGAGGTTAAAGGCATCTCCTTTACAAATTCAATGATTTTTGGTATCTTGTATTTTGCCAGGTTCTCCTGAGCATATTTTAATATATCGGCTTTTAATTCTTCTGATGGATGATGCCCTTCCTTCAATGCCACGAATAATTTTACGAGCTCAGTTTCAGGTCGATTGGGGTCAGGGACGCCAACGCTCGAGCAAAGTTCGATGGCAGGATGTTCATTCATTTTCTTGTCCACTTCAACGCTAAATACTTTATACCCGCCAACGATGATCATGTCCTTTGTTCTATCCACAACCGTTATGTATCCATCCTCATCCATGACGCCCACGTCTCCTGAATAGAACCAGCCATCTCTAAGCGCATTTTGGGTCTCTTTTGGCTTTTTCCAATAACCTTTAAAAACCTGGGGTCCTCTGATAACTATTTCACCTGCTTCACCAATGGGCATTTCCTTCGTTCCATCAATCGTATCAACAATCTTGACATCCGTATTTGGAATGGGGAGCCCAATGGTACCAATCTTTCTCTCATTATTTACTGGATTGGCAGTAACCAGTGGTGATGCTTCAGTCATTCCATATACTTCTAAAACCATGTTCTTACCAACGATATCTTCAAATTCTATAATTTTATCTGAAGGAAATGGTGCTGCCCCCGATCCATACACTAGAAGAGAACTCAAATCCAATTTACGGAATTTGGGATTGTTAGCAAGCATCATGTAGAGTGTGGGCACGTTGAGCATGAATGTTGGATTATATTGCTTCACGAGCTTGCATATATGATCGGTATCTCGGGGATTAGGTATTAGAAGTTGCATGGCGCCAAGATAATTAGCAGCAAGATTGAAGAATTGTCCAGCTAAATGGAAAAAGGGAAACCCGCTAATGAACACATCTTCTCCAGGCCTTAAGAGTTTCTGAAGCCATTCTATGACTTGAGCCATGTTTGCCATCTCGTTTCCGTGAGTCAAAATTGCTCCTTTTGGAGGCCCGGTAGTACCCCCCGTATATTGTAGAAAACAAATATCATTTTGGGGATCATGCTTCACCACCGGAGCTTTATCACTGGGATAATTTTCTAAAATTTCCTTAAATTCGAAAAATTTGATGCCATCTATGGGCACAACTTCTCCATATGGAACTTTTTTAAGCATTTTTCCGAGTTTTATTTTTAAGGAACTTATATTCATCATATCGGTTACATTGGTGGTCACTACAACTTCAACGTTAGTTTTTCCTGAAGACAATGCTTCTCGTACGTTTTCCTCATAAAATGCATCCATGGTTACCAGTACTTTTGCTTCACTGTCGGATGCTTGATAAATTATCTCATTAGGTTGTAAGAGAAAATTCATGCCCGTTGAGGTGGCTCCTGCATAAAAAGTTCCATAAAGCGCTATGATATATTG
>SDNN01000234.1 GCA_004524425.1 Promethearchaeota archaeon | reverse complement strand
GATGGCTCAGGAAGATTGGGGATAAAATTAAATGAATCACCAAAAACCTAATCAATATTCAGCCATTTAAAATTAAGAATCAAAAAGAAGTGATGTTCTTTAAATAATGAAGTTAAAATGGAAAAATTCTTTAGTTATGCTTATTTTAGACAAATAATAATCGTAATAATGCTTGAGTAGAAACAAATATGAACTTAATTTTCAATATTATTAGATTCACATACAAGCAAGATTACGATTCAATCTTCTTTAATTTCTTTAGTCTGCCAAGAGAGTAGCTATTTTGAAATTTATTCTCTTGGCTGCGGAATTTCTCACGACTTAATCATATAAAGTATGATATGTGAGTCTTTTTGGTTTAAAAGATTAATTTAATTCAAGATACATTGAGTTTTGGGTAAATATCTTGCCAAAAAGTTTAAATACATTAATTATTTAAAGAAAATATAAAGAAAGTAATAAAATATCTGATTTCATAAAATGGCAATAAAACTCAGAAAGCAAGTTATCGAAATATTAAAAGTGCTTAAAGAAAAAAAAGGAGAGTGCATCGCTTCAGAACTTGCTGATGAATTAAATATAGATTATATTGTCTTGATGTCTGCAATTAATGATCTTAGCGATGCTGGTTTAGCTGATTTCAGAGAGGAAGAAGTTTTTGAAATATCACTCAATGAGGAAGGTATATCTTATCTGAAAAATGGACTCCCGGAACGACAATTGCTTGATATCTTGCTTGAGGATGATAAAAAAGAGATCACTTTGAAGGAATTCTTAAAACTATCTAAACTTGAAAAAGCTATCTTTTATATTGGTATTTCTAACATGAAAAAAAACCGGTGGATCGCTCAGAGTAAAGCATCTGGAGACAATAAAATATTCCTCATAGTAGAAGAGTTTCCCGAAACTGGTTTAGAAAAGTTTTTGAAGAAATTTGATAATAATAATAAAATTAATTATGCTGAATTGAGTAAAAAAGAATTAGAGCAATTTGACCTATTAAACCGGAGAAAATTAGTGAATAAAACTAAAGGAACGCAGAGAATCTTATTTTTAACTGAAAAAGGAAAAAAAATCAATACATCTAAGATTGAAGAGTTAAAAGAAATAAGTAAATTGACACCAGACATGATCCTATCAGGTGATTGGAAAAAATATGATTTAAAACCTTTTGACGTCACTAAACCAGGTCCTTTACTGAAAGCAGGGAAAATTCATCCCATGATAAGACTCATTAATGAAATTCGGGAAATTTTCATATCTTTAGGATTTACCGAAATCAGAGGTCCTATCATTGAAAGTGCTTTTTTTAACTTTGATGCATTATTCCAGCCGCAAGATCATCCTGCTCGAGAATTACATGACACTTTTTATCTTAATAATCCTAAAATTGCTAAATTACCCGAAAAGGCTCGGGTAAAGGCTGTAAAAGAGACTCATGAAAATGGTGGAGATTCCGGATCCATTGGTTGGGAGTATCAATGGCAAGAAGATATTGCCAAGCAGACATTATTGAGGACGCACACTACAGCTACCACCATACGAAGGTTGGCAGAATATTATCGTAATAATGATCAACCTCCAATAAAAGTATTTTCCATAGATCGCGTATTTAGAAATGAAAAAGTTGATAAATCGCACTTAGCAGAATTCACTCAGATTGAAGGAATCGTTATAGGAGATCGAGTTACTCTTTGTGATTTAATAGGACTTTTAAAAGAATTTTATAGAAAGATGGGATTTGAGAAAATTATTACCAGGCCAGGTTTTTTCCCATATACAGAACCTAGCATGGAAATCTCTGTATATTACGATAAACTAGGAGAATGGTTAGAAATGGGAGGCTCTGGAATCTTCAGGCCGGAAGTAACCTATCCTTGGGGGATCAAAAACCCTGTTCGTGTTCTTGCCTGGGGTTTGGGGCTTGAAAGGCTCGCAATGCTTTATTTTGGACGTAAAGATATCAGAGATTTATATATTAATCCAGTTAAATGGTTGAGACATCAAGCATATTAAGAAGGTGGATGAAATTTGCCAACATTAGAATTAAAAATTGAAAGGCTGGAACGGCTAGTTGGAAAAAAACTAAATATTAAAGAACT
Source organism: Promethearchaeota archaeon (assembly GCA_004524425.1). The sequence goes on along the minus strand of SDNN01000234.1, from coordinate 2,105 downwards.
TGAATATGATCTTCAGTGGATTAGTTTAGATTTAGAAGATGTTAATGAAGAAGAACAAAAAATAAAAGTAGAATATAATCCAAATAGACCAGATTTTTCCAGCCCTGAAGGGATTGCAAGATCACTCAAGGGATATTATGAATTAGAGATGGGCGTTCCAAAACATGAAACCCTTCCAGGAAACATTGAGATGAATGTTGAACAAAGTGTTGAGAATGTAAGACCCTATATCGTCTGTGGAGTAATTCGAAACATTGATTTAGATGAGGATGAAGTTGCCACCTTAATGAATATTCAAGAACAATTACACTGGGCTGTTGGGAGAGATAGAAAAAAAGTTGCAATCGGAGTACATGATTTGGATAAAATCACTCCACCATTTAGATATTTGGCAGTTAAACCAGATTCTATCAGTTTCGTGCCATTACACGGTGATGGATATCCAATGAATTTAGAAGAGATATTATTACTTCATGAGAAAGGAATCGAATATGCCCATATTCTTGAAGGAAAGAAAAATTATCCCGTTTTATTAGACAATAACGACGATGTTATCTCTTTTCCTCCAGTCATTAATGGAATTCTTACCACGGTTACAGACGAGACAAAGAATTTATTTTTAGATTTAACAGGTACTGATTTTAACGCCGTAAATATAGCTTTAAATATCTTATCTACCATGCTAGCGGATACTGGGGCGAAAATTGAAACCGTTAACGTTAATTATCTTGGAGAAATGGGTCAAATTGTCACACCAAATCTAGAACCTACGAAATGGGAAGTGAATGTCGACTATATCAATGATTACATTGGCTTAAACATATCTGAGAAAGAAATGATAAAATGCTTTGAAAAAGTCAGAATGAATGCTAAAAAATCTAAAAAAAAAGGATATTTAGATATTTGGGTTCCAGCATTTCGAGGAGACATTATGCATCCTGTTGATTTCACAGAAGAGTGTGCCATTGGTTATGGATATAATAATTTGCCACTCACAATAAGAGAAGGATGTGTTGGAAATTATCACCCCATCCAATCGTTTGCTAATAAAATAAGAACCATCATGATTGGAGCAGGTTACTTAGAAGTATTGAATTTTATTTTGGCAAATTCTGAAAGACAATTTGCTTACATGAAAAATGAGTATAAAGAAAAAGATATTATTCAAATTTCAAATCCTGTTTCAAAAGAATATGACACGACTAGAACTACAATTTTACCAAAATTAATGGAAACGCTGCTTTTTAACAGATCCGAAGAGAAACCACTGAGGTTGTTTGAAGTTGGGGATGTCATACTAGTAAATCCCAAGCAAGAAACGGGAGCTGAAAGGGAATTACGTTTAGCAGCAGTAAGTTATCATGAAAATGCCGATTTCACGGAAATCCGATCTACCTTAGACTTCATCATGACTTCTTTGGGTTTTGACGATAAGTTCATAATTAAAAATGGAAAGAATGAAACCTACCTTTCTGGTCGTTATGGTGAGATTTATTTAGATAAAATTAAAATCGGAGAGATAGGGGAAATCCATCCTGAAGTTATTTTGAATTTTAAGTTGGAATTTCCTGTAGCCGCTTTAGAATTAAATCTACAAGATGTTATTTAATTTAATTATTTTTATTTAGAGATGTTTAAAAGTTGATATAGATGGGCGAAAATAACAAGCTTAAAGAAAAATTAGAGGGTCTTAGAAAAGAAATTAATCACGTTGATGATGAGTTGATTCAATTATTAGAAAAAAGAGCCGAAATCGTTCTAAAAATTGGTGATATAAAAAAAACTCTAAATTTGGATATCTTCCAACCGCTAAGAGAAAAAGAAATTATCGAACGATTAAAAAGTAAAGTTCATTTATTAAACACTTCGAGCCTTGAAGCCATATGGAAGGAAATCATGGGGGCCTGCAAGGAATTACAGGGAAGTCCCATAAGAGTTGGATATTTGGGACCGCAAGGAACCTTTACCCATAAAGCGGCAATGAATTTTTTCTCTAAAACAGGTACACTTTTCATTGACTCAAAATCGATTATAGAAATATTTGCAAATATCGAAAAAAATACATTGGATTTTGGAGTAATTCCCATCGAAAATAGTCTACAAGG
>SDNN01000233.1 GCA_004524425.1 Promethearchaeota archaeon | reverse complement strand
TAACTTACATGAATATTTAGCAATTCTCACAATTCCCATTATCTTATATGTAATATTTAGATATATGTACTTGACCTCCTCGAAACCAGAAATCGCAAGAAGTACTGAGAAAGCTTTTTTTGATCCTGGCATTATTATTGCTGGCATTTGTTTTATAGGAATTCTGTTTTATTCATTTTATCTCGATGAATTCATTCAACTAATTAATAATTCTTTTTAGTGATTTGAAAAAGTGGATTCACTCAAACTAGATCTTCATGTTCATACGATATATTCCGGTGATGCACTAATAACTCCTGAAATAGCATTGAAATATGCTAAGATGAGGAAATTAGATGGATTTGCTATTACTGACCACGATACGTTGAGGGCTTATAATATTTTAAAGAAAAAGAATGAAAATTCGGATTTAATTATCATACCCGGAATGGAGATCAACACTCATATCGGAGAAATTTTAGCTCTTTTTATAAATGAGGAAATCAGCATTAAAGATAATCAATTTCAAGTGGTTGCAGATGACATAAGAGAAAAGAATGGTCTAATTGTCGTTCCACATCCATTTGACTTTTTACGAGATAATCATCTAAAATTAAAGATGTTAAACGACCAAATGATTAAACATTATTTAGATGGAATTGAAATAATTAATTCAAGGATAATGTTTAAAAGTTGTATTAAGAAGGCAAGGAAATTCAATCAGAAATACAAATTATTTGAAACAGGGGGATCTGATGCTCATTTAAAGCAAGAGATTGGAAACGGATATACATTAATCAACAATGTCCCCGATAGGTCTCTTGAAAGCATTAGAAAAAGCTTGTTATCAAAAAAATCATTGAGTAAAGGAAAATTATCTCCCGGTTATGTTCATTTAATTACAATCATTAATAAAATAAAAAAAGGACTATATTTTCAACAATAATTTTAGATTAAACCAATCTCTTAACCAATGGAAATTAAATTTTTTAACTAACTTACTCTGCTTATCAAAATAATCCCCTATTCATAAATCAGCATTGATCTTTTAATTATTATTCTTTTGAAAGTACTATCAGTTTTTCAAACAGTAAAATAAAAATAATATTTTGTGTTTTTATTCGTAATTATGAGTAAAAATCCCCAAATTTTTGTCATAAAAACGAAACCTGAGACAGTCATCGAAGATTATGCGAAACTCATGCAAATGGCAAAATATCAAGATCATTTTCCAAAATCCATTGAAACTATTATTAAACTTAATCTTAGTTGGTCTAAATTTTTCCCCGCTTGCTCAAGCCCCCCTTGGCAATTAGAAGGCGTACTTAAAACCATGATAAAGGATGGATATAATGCTAAAAAAATTTTTACAGCTGAAAATAGAACCGTTGTCACAAACATCTCTAAAGGACTTCGTGGAAACCGGTGGGAACCAATCATTAAAAAATATGGTGTTTGGTTCGTACCTTTGACTAAAATTCCATTTATTCCGTATAATGACGAATTAAGGTCAAGATTTGAGGCTCTAAAAGATAAGGAATTACACGTTCTTGATTCCAAAATATTTCCTAAGGGATTCAAAATACCTAGCTTTTATTTAGGAAAACCGATTATCCATTTACCCACGATGAAAACTCACGGTCATACGGGTGCGGTAGGAGGTTCGTTAAAACAAACTGATAAAGAATCGAAAAATGGAGGAATAACTTGTGCTATGAAGAACGCATTTGGAGGACTCTTAACGAAACGTCGTCATTTTAGTCACCAATACATGTCCGAAGTCTTAGTTGATCTCTTGATAATTCAAAAACAGATTCATCCTAGTATCATGGCTATAGTAGACGGGACTGTATGTGGGGATGGTGCTGGCCCAAGAACCATGATCCCACGTATTAAAAATTACATTCTTGCGGGTTATGATCAAGTTGCAGTTGATGCCATTGTTGCTAAAATGCTAGGGTTTGACCCCTTGAATTTGCCAGCCATTAAAATGGCTCATGATGAGGGTTTAGGCGTGGGTGATGTTGATCAAATCGAGATTATTGGTGAGGATGTATCCGATATAGATTGGAAATTCTATGTCAAGCGAAGCTTGGTAATTTGGGGTGATCAAATGGTGAGAAAAGGAAAATTGTCTTTTCTTCATCCTTTAATGCGCAATAAATTGTTCATGGCTCTTCCCATTATGGGATCCTTGGTGTATCATGATATGTTTTGGTATCCAACTGTAGGAAATCGGAGAATTAAAAAATTCATGGAAACAGAATGGGGAAAACTCTTCTCAAGTTATCCAACCAATTCTGCTGGGATAATAAATAAATATTAAGATATTTAAGATCTATCTATTCTTGCTTATGATTATGTTCACTTAAAACTTTAGCAACCTCATCTTGATAATCAAAATTTTTCCTTTTTTTATCAGTTTTGAAATGAATAAAAAATTCAATTGAGCCTCCTTTTCCCAATAAAGGTGATCTCATTATTGCTTGCGGATAAAATTTATTTTTAATGCTCCAAGAGATTATTTTCAATAAGATTGATTTCAATTCTCCTGAATCACTAATGATTTCTAAATTTCTCTTATCTTTACTCTCTATTTCAAATAAGGGTTTAATTAACGAAATAATGTCACCATTCTTTTTTAGAAAAACCTTAACATTAGGTAAAACAACTCTAATTGAGGTAAAAGTTATATCGATAGTACATATATCCACTTTTTCCATTAAAATCTTAAGATTTTTCATATTTTTCATATCTCTTGCGTCTATGCCTAAAAGAGGAATCACTTGATCCTTAGCTTTTTCACATCTCAAGGATGGATGGAGCAGATCGGTAGCAGTATCAATCGCATACACCTTTAAAGCCCCATGCTTCAGAAGACAATCAGTAAAACCTCCAATTGAAGCCCCCACATCAGCACAAATCTTATCTTCAACATTTATCCCAAATTTTTTTAAAGCAGCTTCAAGTTTGATTCCACCCTTTCCTACGTAAGGGAATTCCTTTTTTAACTTTATCTCAATTGCATTATTAACTTTTTCTTCAGGTGCTGTAATTAATTTTCCCCCAAAAAGAACTAAGCCTTGTTTAATCAACCATTGGGCTTTTGCTCTGCTTTCCACAAGACGTCTTTCTACGAGTAAGATATCAATTCTTTCTTTCATTTCCAAATTTTAATAACTTTCCCAGCTTTAACGCAGATTCAACTCTGCCTAATTTTATTTGTCTCCTTTGTTCTAATTTTATTGTTATTCCTAGACTTAATAAACCTATGGCATATTTTAAAGATGCTTTAGGGCCCACTTTTTTATATATAAATCTCAATAATAAAGTGAGGAGAATGAGAGTAATAACGATTGCTAACCAGATGGTGATTGCATTTAATTGCTTGTAAAATAAAAAATAAAGGGGATTATGTGCTAAAAAGATCGTAAAGGAATAGTATGAATAATATTGAAGAAAATTGTAATTTTTTTTTAATTTAATGATTTCAAACTCTTCAATACCAATAATTAGAGCAACTATGATACAAATTATTCCCATCGCGTACAAAATTGCTGAAAAAGTAGAATATTGAAAGAAACTTGGATATTGAAACCATATGCTAAAAAGGGTTAAACAAATTCCTATTGAAAAAATTGGATAAATGAAGTTATATTTAAAAGCACTTTTTTTCTCTGTTTCATCTCCAATTAAATTAATTTCATAGAGAATCTCTCCTGCAACGGTTCCCATAATTAATATCGTAAAAAAAGGGAGGATTGGATATAAGTCTAAAGGATTAAACAAAATATGATATAAAATGCCATAAAAATTTGCTTGTCCTTGATAAGGCTTTAACAGTTCTAGAATGAAGAAATTAGCTATTAATATGACGCATCCAAAAAGTATTCTAAACGACTTTGAAGTTTTTAAAAAAGGCCACGCCATCAAAAGGGAAAATCCAATCGTTTGCAAAACAAACCATGCCCATATCCACGTAAGATCATTAATAATCAAGGCTATCGCGATATTATAAATGAAAGCTATCAGTAACACTAATAATGCTCTGAGCATGTATACATTCCTGACCATCTTCATGTTAAAATCATCAGATTTTCTTGTCATGATCAGGCTTTTCTTGTAAGCAAAAATCGCACTGAAGCCTGAAATAAACAAGAAACCTCCAGCTGCAATTGGTCCAAGACAATAATAAAGAAACAAGTACAACCAATAATCTTCTGGAATGATCCACCAATTAAGAATGTGTCCAAATATCAT
>SDNN01000232.1 GCA_004524425.1 Promethearchaeota archaeon | reverse complement strand
TTTTATATCATCCATCTCAACTAGTTTCTCACAGGTGATAATTGTTTTTTTGGCTGTTTTTGCCATGTCATCGTCCAACCAAACAGCCCCAGCAATATTTCCATTTCCAAACTCATCAGCATAAGGAACATGTAATATGGCAACATCCAAATCAATCTTTGGGAGCGCCATCAATTGAGTTCCCGATCCCAGAGGATCTTCAAATTGGGTAATATCATTTCTCACTTTAGGAAAGTCAGTTCCAATAATTCCCTTTAAGGGCATGAAAGGAACTTTTAGATAAGAACATTTCAAACCTAAAGCAATGGAAGCTTCACTTTCTTCAGAGACTTTGATCTCTCCGGATTCAATAGCAGCTCGGTAATGAGGTGCCATTCCAAATACCTCCATTCCCACGAATGAAGCTTTAACTTCAGAAATGCAACCCCCAGCAATAAGCATGTCTACTTCTATTCCCCCTACAAATGTGCATAAAGTAAGATCCTTTTTCTCTTGCCTAATTATCTCTCTACACGCACTTACAGGCTTTCTCCAAAATGAGAGCCCGCCAATCCCTACAACATCGCCATCATCGACAAGTGATGAGATCGCATCCTCCAAGGACATTAACTTCGATTCCATATTAATTCCTTATATAAATGTCTAAAATTATTGAAAAATTTGAAGATAATATTTAGGTTTATTATCTTTTATATTTAGAATTTCTGATTTGTATCTTATTCTTGTTTAAGAAAAAGCTTTTTCGTCCATTTTGGAAGAATGAATCCCATGTAAAAAATTGTGGCACTTAAAATCTCAAACCCTCGTACAATAGGTAATGTTACTAAAGTTAATGGGATAGATGTATCCAATGCCGCTCCAATTGCAAATAAAACAAAAGCGGTAAGAAGAAATTTTCCTTTTAACCTTATTTGTGGATTTTCAGATTCCAAGGAAGCTTTACAAAATAGATACCCTGTGACCAATTCAATTATAAGCAAAGATATGGCATACACCACGATAAAAAGCCCATATTGTACATCAGTATATCCTTTTAGATAGCCAATTAAATAAGGAGCCGTCAAGAGTAAATAATAAAAAATAATGTAAAACATGATTCCGTAAAAAATCGATATAAGAATAATTGGTTTTTGATGTTTTTTATAAACTAAATCCGTGAAAGCAATTATCCATAATACCACTGCGATTGGCCATAGATTGGTACCAATTATGAAATAGGCTTCTGGAGTTAAAATAGAACCCGTGAGCAGAAACATTATGAAAGAAATACTCCCGGGATACCATGGACTAACTAAAAATATCCAGGTAAGACCCACTAATAATAGTTCTCGTTGTTTATACTTGAAATATTTTAAAATGATTCTTAATCCAACGTAGATCGATATAGAACAGAAAATTATAAGCACTATGCCGTTTACAACATCAAGAGTTCCTAACCTCATGTTTAATCCTCAATTAATTGATGTTTCACTATGAATAACATCAAAAATAAATTATTTAAATTTTAGTTAACTGACTTTCATATTAGAAAAGTAATGGATCGTTTATAATGACCCGTAGAAGATTAAAAGAAGGATTAATTCAGGTATATTTTGGAAGGGGTAAGGGAAAGACAACCGCAGCCATTGGACAAGGTCTACGTGCAACCGGGCACGGATTTAAAGTCTACATGATACAATTCATGAAGGGCAATACCAAGTATGGGGAGATTGATGCGATTAAAAACGTGCCCAATTTTGAAATAAAGCAGTTCGGAACCTTGGATCTTATCGAGATACCGAGAGAAATAGATTTGGAGGAGGGAAAAAAAGCCATTGAATTTGCTGAAAATATCATAAATAGCGATGAGTATGATATCGTAATTTTAGATGAAGTGGGAGTAGCGATTGAAATGGGCGTTGTTGATGTAGAGGATGTTTTAAAAATAATTGATCATAAACCTGAAAAGGTAGAACTAGTATTAACCGGTGGTGGAACAGGTAAGATTCATCCTAAAATTAAAGAACGTGCTGATCTTTTGACAGAAATGAAAATGATCAAGCATTATTATTCATCAAAAGGAATTAACGCACGTTTTGGTATTGAATATTAATTCTTATATATAAAAGAAAAAAATTTTTGGAGAATAATCATCCAATTTAAATTTCTATAAATCGAGATCTCTAATTTTTGCCTTTACATCAACCAATTTGTCAGGCTTTAGGTCATAAAACTTCCAAAAGATAATCGTCGCAATGACTAAGAAAAATACGGGAATTACTGCCATTGAAAGGCGGATGCCCCAGATTGCTGATTCACTCTGAGTATCGGCACCCTCAACGAATCCTGTTAATTCATGCACGACTGCAAAGATTATCGCTTGAATTACAATTGAAAGGCGATTGATGAAGAGAAAAAAACCATAATACATTCCCTCGTTTCTTTTCTGAGTTTCAACTACAGATTCATCAATTATATCAGCCAGAACTACTGCTCTAATTATGAACATCCCTGCGATTCCTATACCCCATAGAAATAAAATAATTATCCATCCTAAAAGGTCATTTATAAATATCATTGGTAATGCAAAGACAGATGACATGATTGCCGTCACGATCATTACCTTTCGATTATCCTGTTTTTTCCTTGCCCACCAAATCCATATTGGTATTGAAATTAAACTTCCTAAAAGAAAACCCCCCATGATAAGCGATGAGGTTGCAGCAGGTTCTTGAAGTATGTATCGTATCCCATATTGCATTGAAGATAATAAACATATCCTTAATACGGCATACCCTAAAAACAAAATCACAAAAGCCGTAAAATTTTTCTGCTTGAAGGCAGAAAAAAACGTTCCAAAGAAAGAAACTTTTTCCTTTTTCTCACTCGCATCTTCATGTTTTCGTAAATAGCGTTCGATTGTTTCTTTATCTTCGCGCATTCCGGGAATCATGAATATAGCAGCGATGAGTGCAACAAAAACTAAAGCCCACGCTTGATTAATGAAGGATTCCTTCACGCCATAATTAACGAATAAAGGAGGTATTAACGAACCAACGGCTATACCGATATATCCTAATCCCATGTTAATTCCAGATACCTTCCTACGCTCATCAGCATTACGGAATTTATCAGCAAAGAGTGCAGAAGTATTTACAAAAACGAAGGAAAAAGCGGTATCAAATAAACAGGTAGTAAACACTAACCAACCAAAGAGCATCCACTGTCCTTCTTTGGGATCAACGTTAGGAGGCGTAAAAAGCAAGATATACATTAAAATTGCAGGAACTATTGATGAAACAATCCATGGAAAGCGCCTCCCCCATTTTTTAGTGAAGAAGAATGGTCTATCGCATATAAAACCCACAATAGGATCATTTACTGCATTCCAAATAGCATATAAGATGAAACCTAATGCTACTAGCCAACTATCTAAACCAATTTCTGCCTCATAAAAATAGAACACATAAGCACCAAAAGCTATTGAAAATACTTGATAAATGAACTCACCTACTCCATATGAGTAGATATTTGAATTAGAATGTAATATTTCGGGAAATTCTTGGCTAATTTTATCTGTTTCTTCATTTCTGGAATTTATTTTTAATCATCTCTTCTATTTTTTTGTGTTTGAGTCGATAAGATTTTTAATTCAAGAAAACTCAAGTTTCTAAAAACTTGGTTATTGATTTATTTAAAAGTTTGCTTTTATGATTATGTCTTTTTAAAATTCTAATTTATGTTATTTACTAATTCTTAATGGAATTCTTTAATTATCCGAGTCACATAAATAATTATTATAGATTTAATTTTTATAAATCCAAAGAGGTCGAATTAACAATTTGAAAGCTCTTATTTTAAATTTAGAAAAAATCGCAGGATTAATGCAAAAGTCTTCATCAGATCCTAATTTTAAAACTGAAATTCATGAAGTAGTAGACTTTGAGGATATACCTGAACCAAGCTTGATTAATGAGAACTGGGTTAAAATCAAGGTTAACTTAAGTGGAATTTGTGGAAGTGATCTGAATATTTTATCCATGAACGTTTCATATACTCAGTCTATTTTTGCCTCATTCCCCGCAGTGATGGGACATGAAATTGTAGGTACCGTTGTCGACGTTGGAAATAACGTAGAGAATGTGTCTATGGGTGATCGCGTGGTTATTGAACCCGTCTTACCGTGTGAAGTAAGAGAACTCGAGCAATGTTCCTTTTGCGAAAAGGGTTTTTATCATTTATGTTCGAAACAAGATCTAGGC
>SDNN01000231.1 GCA_004524425.1 Promethearchaeota archaeon | reverse complement strand
TAGTACAGTAGAAGTAGGAAATGATGATATAATAATCTCTTTATCAAATAGAGAATTAAGGCTAAATTACAAGTTAAACCAGCGAAGAGAATTAACTCAATGAAATTTCCAAATAAACCTTCTCATTTTTATACAATTAAAAATTTAAATAATCAAGTACATAAACAGGTAGATCCACTTTGAAAAAAGAAAGCATCGCAATGACCTGCTTATTAATAATATGTGCGATCTTTTTTGTAGGACTTTTTATTTTTCTCCGCGATCTCCATCTTACATGGTTTAAAAACAATCAAACGGCGACGTTTTGGACCTTTTTCTGGTATGTCTTGTTTGTGTTATATTCCATCGCTTCCGTGGGCAAGAAATTTTCTGCAGCTCAAATATCAGACTCAAATGTAAGTGTAAAAAGTGGTTTATATGGTTTTTTCGGTATATTTGAATTAATTCTCATGATTATCATGTTGATTGCGGGATATCCCTACTTTTTAGAAGTATTAGGATTATGGTTTACAGAGGAAACGGCCTTTTTCTGGATAAATTTTTGGTACTTTGCAGTAATTATTCCTGCCATCGTTGTAGGATTTATTTTTCCTTCAGATGATGAATCAGGATCTTAGCTATAAGGTCTAATGACCATCTCATTTTCAAATAAATCGAAATTTATTTTACTATTGGTAATTTGACTTTCATTTTCGTTGCTTGAATTTTAGCCTGCAATTCAGGAATACTTATTTGATCATTTCTTTTTTTAGCTAATTTAAGAGCTCTCAGAAAATATTTACGAGCTTCATTGAATTTTCCTTGGTTTAAATACAATTCCCCAAGCTCATTACCAATCATGCCTATACCGAGTTCATCTTTATTGTTTTTAACCCATTTATCAGCTTTCTTATAAATACTTATGGCCATGGGAACGTCAAATCTTCTAATAATGCGTCCTATTTTAATTAAAAGTTGAGGGTATTGTATTTTATCTCTTTTCATTATACAAGCTTCAATGGCTTTATTGAACCATTTTTTTACTTTATTTAAATTTTTAATATCATAATTAAGCCTCCCGAGATCGTATGATGCTAAAATTTGTCCCTGTAAATGGCCACATTTTTTAAAAAGTTCGTACGATCTTTCAGCAGTTGAGATAGCTTTTTTATAATCTAAAAGCCTATCTAGTTCAAGAGCTATAGAATATAAATTATGTGCCATTCTCGATAGCTCTCCAAATTCTTCAAAGATATGATATGCTTTTTGAAAATAATCAATTGCCATTAGATATTCTTTCTTATCATTGTTCATATCTCCTATTCTTTCATGTACAACCCCTATATTGTGAAATGCTAAAGCTAGTTCTTCTTTATTGTCCTCTTTTTCATAGTACTTAAGAACATATTCATAATATTTCAATGCTTTTAATGGTTTTTTGATTTCATTATAAAGATTACCAAAAGAATTTAGAATAAAAATTTGATGAGTTTCATCTCCTAAATCCTTAAAAATTTTATAGGCTTCATGATAATAATATTCTGCTTTTTTATCTTCTAATCTATAAGTATAAGCTGATCCTAAACCATGTAGGGAGTAAGCAAGACCTTTTGCATCGTCTAATCTTTTATATTGATCACGAGCTTTTTTAAAACTTATTAGCGACTTGCTAATATAATTATGATCCATTAATAATTTAGCAGCAAACATGTATTTTTGAGCTTCGGTGGGAATTACTAAGTTATTTTTCAACCAATCGAAAAAACTTTGTTTTTCCGTAGTTTTAACATCCATGTATTGCTTATGATTTAAATTCATGCATTTTGAAATGAGATTTAGAGTGTAGGCTTCTATTTTTAGGACTTCTATGCCAAGAATCTTATTAATTTTATAAATAATTAAATCTTCTTCTGAGAGCTTATTTAAGGATTTAAAATTCAATTTTACAGCAGAATCAACTCTATAAATTACGCTTTTTTCTTTCAAATCAGGTCTATGTGAAATCCATATTAATTTATCAATGGTTTTTATTCTAAGAATAGTAGGAATAATATCAAAATCGTCTCTACCAGAATATCCTAATACTATCAAGGTCCGATCCTTACATGCCAAATTCATAAATTCTTCTTTTAAATTTCCCATAGAATATAGAGTACCACTCATTTGTTTACCTAAAGATTGAAGCGTTAAGATTATAGAATCTTCAGTATTCTCTCCAGTTTTAATATTTTTTAAACAACCATGAAGTTTATAGACAGGCAAAATTTTTTTTTTAAGAACCTTATTTGGATTACCATAAGTCTTATAATCCTTATTTGTGATAATTACTTGCAACTCGGGCTTTTCTGATCCAACTGCATATTCAATGAGATTATCAAAATTCGTAGTCATAACAATATTTTTTTTGGAGATCATTTCAGCTAAAAACTTATGAATAATGTTAAAGTCCTTGAAGCTTTCAAAGTATTTTAGGAAATTTAATTTTGTATCAATTTTAGCTTGGAAAGTTTGGATAAGCCTTTCAAACCTTAATTCCTTTATTGAAAAGATGTCTGGTTGTTGTTCTTCTGGTATTGCAAATTTGACAATAGCTTCTTTAATTTCTCTAGAAGAAGCAATAGATGATGGAGGTTCGCGTGAAACTCCTGCTCCGACTAAAAATGTAAGACTTTTCTCTTTTTCAATGAATTCTCTTAAATTGAAATCATTTAATGGTTTTAAAAAACGGATTTTAGTTTGCATCTTCATCTATGATATTAGACTTTAATAATGATTAATTTATCTATGGAATTTATATATCTTCTACATAAACTTACAGGAAGGGAAATTTCCTGTTTCTTCTAAATTGACGATACATTTGTAAAGCACATAACTGAATAAATTTATCAATTTAATCCTTTAGTTCTAAGAGGTGGTCGGGGTGGGGCTCGATGATACTTTACAGCAGGATAGCCAATGCTCATGATGCCCAAAATCTTACCACGGATGCCAGTAGTTTTCTTTTGTAGTTCTTTATTTTGAGAGAGTATAATATAAGCCAAGCCGATCCAGCACGTCCCTAATCCTAAACTTTGTGCACAAAACATTCCATATGTCATGGCTATAGCCGCATTTATATAATCCATTGGGGAACTACTTTTTGAATGAAGAATGATGACATGCGGGGCGTTATAAAATATGGGATCGCCCTCTCTCTTTTGTTGTAGCATTTTGCTGTATTCACCCGGCATAGTCATAGACCAGGCATTTACGATCTCTTCCGATAAGGTTTTGATCTTTTCTGCATCTGAAATCACTAGGCACTTCATGTTTCGGAGATTAGTGCCCGTGGGTGCATATCTCATTGAATCTATCACTTTCTTCAACATATCAGGCGGAACCTTATCCTCCTTGTACTGTCGAATGGATCGTTTTGCGCGAATAAACTGATACATGGTCTCATGTGGTATTAATTTGCTCGGATCTTGAACCCCTTCAAAAGATAATGCATCGTCTTTCATGCGTTTATACATCACCGCATTTGTAGGACATATGGCAATACAATGACCGCAATTTATGCAAGGTTTTAAAGGATCGAACATGGCTACTCCATCTTCTCCCTCCATGGTTATATTTGAAGCTGGGCACTCATTAACGCAGAGCCCGCATTTAGTACACTTATCCTTATCTATCCCTACAATCGGCATGGTTTATACTATGTCTTTTCTAGTATAAAAATAAGATTAAGAATTAAAAAAAAAAAAAGATTTCATTTTCGTTTTAACTTGGTGAATAACTCTTTTTTCCATGCGATGATAATTACCGCGCCTCCCGCAGCCATGGAAGTTCCCAATATGATGATTAGAATGATCGGGTCATCAGGAGGTTTTTTTCCGTTGCCATTTCCGCCATTGTTCTTTTTAGGCGGGGGCTGAGATTTATCGATAAGCTCTGGATCAACAGCGATAGCCGTTTCATGATATTTATCTTCATGGAGAAATGCAGAGATGGTCATGTTCAACATGATGGGATCTTCGCCGGGTGACACTGTTATGGGGATTAAAGAAATTTCATACAAACCTCCTCCGATGGGAACAATTTCGTCGGATACATCTATTTCGTTCCACCATATTGACCAATCTGTAATATCTACCCATTCAATTCCTTGATCGGGATCATGTGTCCTACTAATGTAAAACGTGAAGTTAAACCAGTCTTTAGAATAAAAGTGTTCTATAAGTTCCACTCTTAAGGTGGGTGCTGATTCTGAATAATAATTCAGACTAATAATAGTATCAGTACCCTCATC
>SDNN01000230.1 GCA_004524425.1 Promethearchaeota archaeon | reverse complement strand
TTAAGAAAAATACTTCTTTTGGGTGAAATTTTTGCGTAAAAATTGGTCATTTTCCATTTTATCGCTTAAGCTCTTGAGCTTCTTCTCGATGGTGTAAATATCTTTTTGTAAATTCTTAAATGTTCTAAAATAATCCACTTCTGAAATGACTCCCCGCTCGAATTTGGATTCAAGTTCCTTTAATGTTTTTTTAAGACTGTATTGCTCTTTTTTTAGTTCCATCATTTTTTGATGATCTTCGTTGTTTTTTTCAAAAATATTTCCATCCATGTCATTGGGATTTTTCAAAGATGGATCATTGGCATCAAAAAATTCCGATAAATGATTTCTTTGAATATCATGAAAGAACTGGTTAGTTTGAGATATATTATGCTTATCATAAGGGTAATCAAACGTGTCATGCCGTGGGATTTGGGTAAATAATTCATTATTCATGAATGATGACACCGGTTGCCTATTCTTTTGTAAGCTTTCTAATCTCTTCATCAAAATGTTTCTTTCATCCATATCATAATTGTTATCATAAGGAAAAGATCTTTGATTTGGACTATATTGTTCATAATTTAACGATTGATCGGGTCTATAATTCTGAAATCTATAAGGATTGTAGATGCTCTGGGGATAAAATCTAGATTGTTCAAAATTAACAGAACCGGGATTACCCTGATGCCAATGATAATTATAATTCTGGGGATTTTTCCCTTGTGGAATGAAAATATTTGACGGAGGATTTGAATTAGCATAATAATGGGGGGGATTCGACCCTAAATTAGGTGGTGGCAGAGTTGGAGATCTCTGAGGATCGTAATATGACATATTTTGGCATTGATAAGGCATTGGTTGCGTATTTGGATTATAGTTATTATCTTTTTCACGTTCTTTTTTCTGATCTACATTCAATTTCTTGTTATACTTACATTTTAGACTAAAAAATGAATTAATACCTTCTTCAATGTATTTTATTAAATCATTTAATTCTATATCCATTTCTTGAAGTTTTCTATCGGATTTTTCATCAAAAATATTCTTCTCCTGAAATTTTCTGGCTAAAACAATGTAATCTATAATCTTGGATATGAGATTCGATGGGAAGGAAAATTCATATTTGCCATAATCAAATTGAACGAACAACTTCTTGAAGATTTTTCCTTTATCCTTGATATTAATTAAATCTTCCACGGGTGCTTTAAAAATGAGTTCTTGCTTTTTTTTTATTAGACCATACTCGTGCACAAAAGATAAGTCATAATTGGTGATGAATAAAATTCCACCGCTCTTCTTCAATCTTTTATGATTATCTAAGCCATTTGTTAAGGTTGTTTTAATGGCATAGACAGGTTTTTCATCTTCCGCTAAATTTAAAAATCTCTTGTATGGTAAGAATAATTTCTTTATTTTTTCAATGAATTTTAACTTTTTGTTAAAACCTTCAATTTTTTCACGGACTTCTTCTATCGTCTCATGAATGTATTTTTCTATTGATTCATGGCTTCTACATAGATTATCTAAAATACTTTCTATTATCCTGATGTTAGAATTTGGTTGGTTATAAATATCAAAGAAAAATTCTTTATTGAGAGCTAAATGCCGAAAATGAGTATTAATCTTCTCAAGCAAAGTATCTTTGATAAATTTAAGATTCATAAAAAGAGTTAATAACTCTGATTCCATCTTGGGATAATGATAACACTTTATCGGAGGAGTGCGGGCGATTTTTATCTTATGTCTTAAGACGTACAGCTCATTAATCACATCCCTTAAAGGTTTAATGAAAGATCTGGTTTCTTTAATTAATTCAAGAAATTTTTGTTCTAACTCTTCTTTTTTCTCATAAATATTTAGAATTTTATGAGAATGACATTTTGGACAAGATTTAAGATGTTGGGTAACTTTGGTAATGTTTTCGCTTTCACAATCCTTACATTTTTTTTTCCCTTCCGAATCAAAAAATTCGATATTTTTTGAATCACAGTCTTGGCAGATGAAATAGTCAATTCTTTCATCGTGTAAACAGTCGGAACAACAACTAGCTCCACATTCCTCACAATAATATGCTAGTTTGACATTTCTTTGGCAAAATCTACATAATTGCAAGTTTTTATCAGACATGTTCAACCTCAATTTAATAGTTGTGAGAAGAATTAAACCTAATTTTAACATGAATAGTAGATGAGATGAGATAAAAAATAACTATGTTATTTGAATATTATCTTTTTAAATGGCTTATAAAAAGAGGTTTTTACTATAAAATTAATATTAAAAGAAAATTCAATGATAGGAAATCAAACCAAGAAGACATCTAAATCTTTCACTTGATGATTTTAACTTTTTGACCAAGAGCTTGACCGGGTAAACCTGCTCTTTTAAAAAGTGCTCTCACCGCTCCATTATTACCATGAGACCGGCTTATGACGCCTTTTAATTCTTTACCCGTGGGACTTACCCAAAGTACGGTTTTTCCGATCAGTTTATTTGCTTCTTTTTTGGATTTTATTTTTGGAAATACGATAATGCATTGTTTTGGATGAATCGTATGGCGTCCTCTTCTATAATTTGATACGATTCCTTCCATACCTAGTAATTCTAACTTGTTTGTTGCCATAAAAGAAAACCTTAAAGAAATGAGTTCATATTGTTTTGAGTAGGAAAGAAAATATTTAAAAAAATAAAAAATTTTGTATTTTCATGATTAGAGCAGTTTTGAAAATGAATTTAATGAAGAAAGATCATTATCAGAATTAACTTATTACTAAAAGCAGTTTTTTAATTTAACTCTAAATTTCAATAAAATTTCATTTTTGATTCAAATTGAAATTAACTAAATTTAATGATTCTTATTTATATAAAATGACTTTCTTTTCTTTAAAATTAAGATTAAACTTATGCTGATTATCATGAATATTAGAGAATAATTTCCAAGTGAAATGGTACTTTCTGGAAAATTGATATCATCATCGTCATCATCATCTTCCTCTTCAATAGTAGCTGTCCAATAAAACAAATAGACTTGATCATCTTCGCTTCCTACGGCTAAATAATTTCCACTAGAAGAGATTGCTACATCAGTAATAATATCTTCAGCTTTGTAGCTCCATAGAGGATTATTGTTTGAAATATCGAACAAATATGTTTTATTATCATTGCTTCCTATAAGCACGTGCCTTCCATTGGAAGATATTCCTACAGAACTGACAATATCACCACACTCATAACTCCAGAGTAGATTTTCATTTATGATATCTATAACATAGGTTTTATTATCAGTCGAACCAGCTACGATATATTTCCCATTGGAAGATATTGCAATTGAAGTTATATTTCCTTCAGTTTCATAACTTAATTGGGGAGTTTTACTAAATTTATTAAATAGATATAATTCATTATTATCACTTCCAGCGGCAATATAATATCCGTCAGACGAAATATCAACAGTTTTTATGGCTCTATCTGCTTGAAATTCCCATAAAGAATCATTAGAGGTTCTATAAAAAAGATAGACTTTATCATTTCCACTTCCTGCGACGATGTATTTACCATCATCCGAGATTGCTACAGAATAAATAGGCTCTCCTGTAGTATGGTTCCAAACCGGGATGGAGGAAGAATTCTTGAGAAAAGAAACTTTTTCATTATTTCCAGCAACAATGTAATTACCATCATTAGATATTTCTAAGGTTGATGGATTGCTTTCCATAAAATAACTCCAAATTGGTTGTTTTGATGTAGAATATGACGTGTTAAATAAATAAACTTTATTATCATTAGAACCAGAGATTACATAGTTTAATTCTGAAGAGATGGATACTTTAATTATCTCACCACCAGTAGTATAATTCCACATTGGCTTTTTTGAAGGTGAGTATGAGTTATTAAAAAGATAAGTGTGCTTATCGTCACTTCCTGCTACTAAATAATTGCCGTCCGAAGATATTGAAATAGAATTAATTCCACCACCCGTAGTGTAGTTCCAGAGTAAAGTTGTCGCTGAATCTTGTGGATATGAATTATATGAAAATTTAATGTTTTGACTGTTTGATAAGTAATTAGGAACTTGGAAGACGTGATAAGTTGTATTGGTAAACATTAAAAATATCAATAGAACTGAAACGTATTTTTCAAATCTTTTTAGCATGGTTTCTTAGATTTATTAAAAAGTCATAATTTAATTACAATATCTCTATTATGAGTTTAATTTTTTAATAATTTTTAGCTTTTATTTTTTTCATTTAAAAAATTTTAAATAACTCTTTTAGGATTAGGATTCCATGGAGTTTATTGATAATT
>SDNN01000047.1 GCA_004524425.1 Promethearchaeota archaeon | reverse complement strand
TATTTAAGGAGCACATTACGGAAAGAATGAATATTGAAAAACAAAAAATGAAAATGAAACAAATTGAACTTAGAAAAAGAGAAGAATTAAAAGATTACATGGAGAAGAGAAAATCAGATGCCTTCAAATTATTAGAAGAAGCTGAAGTATTCCTCAATCAAGCTAAATATGATGAAGCACTTGAATTTTATCATTCTGCTGAATTAATCTTGAATGAAATTCATTATCCTACAGATATCATCAGAAGCTCGATTCATAAAGTACAAGAGAAAAAAAGAGAACAAGAATTACTAAAACAAAGAGAAATTGAAATTCAAATACAAAGGGAGAGAGAAGAAAGAGAGTTTCAAACTAAGATATCAGAAAATATCGAAACTGAAAAGGAAAGATTAAAAGTTAAGAAATTAAGGATAGAAAAAGAAGAAGAATTGAAAGGCCGAATTAAAAAAAGAAGAGAGGAGGCGTTTTCCATTTTAGATACTGCTCAGAAATGCATTGATAACAAGGATTATGATAAAGCAATTGAAAATTATAGGAGAGCCGAATTGATGTTAAATGAAATTCATTATCCTACCGATTCGATTAGACAAGCAATTTCGAGAGCAATGAAGATTAAAGAGGAAATAGAAAAGGCCAAAGAATTAGAATTACAAAGAGAATTAGAACGTCTTGAAGGAGAAAGAGAGCTTGTCTCTTTATTGGAAGAAAGAAAAAGGCAAGAAAAAGAACAAAAAATGGCACATCAATTAGCTCTTCAAGAACGAGAAAAAGTCATCGAAGAACAAATGAGTTATCGTGAAGCTGCATATAACTTACTTGAAGAGGCGGGAAAGTATTTGAAGACCCGCCTGCCTAATTATGAAAAGGCAATAGGCCTATATTTTCAAGCAAGAAATTTATTGGCTGAAAAAATTGGATGGGAACCTGAAATAGAAAATTTAAACAACTTGATCAGAGATTTACAAGCGGAAAAAGCAAAATATTTAGAAAGCCAAAGAATTGAAGCTCAAACGCAATTAAAACGGCAACAAGAATACGAGGAATTTCAAGATGAGATGAGAAGGAAACGCCTTGATTATGAAAGACAAATGGAGGATCAACGGTTAAAGCTAAAAGAATTTGAAGATCAGAAGAAACTTGAAGAAGAACTAAAAAGTAAAGGTTTTAAGCTTATTGATGAAGCTAAACGTTATGCGGATTTTAAAGAATTTGATAAAGCATATTATTTATTTGATAAGGCAATCAACCATTTTAGAGAGATAGGCTGGAGTGATCAAATTCATTACATTGAAACTGAAATTAAAAACACTAAAATTTTCGAAGAAAAAGCCCAACGCGAAGAACTAGAAGTAAAAAAAATGCAGGAAGAGGTACAAGAAAAGCTCAAGAGAGAAATACATGAGAGAAAGAAAGAAGCGGCGCAGATGAAAGTCACAGTAGAAGAGGTCGGAGACCTTGCCGAAGAAGTTAATAATATGATTAGATCTAGGGAAGATTCACTAAGATTAGCAGAAATAAGAAGAGAAGAACAAATAAAAGATGAGGCAAAACAATTTAGTTCTAGCATGGGAAAGATGTTAGGCATCAAACAAGAATTATTATCTGAGTTAAAAAAGGCAAAAGAAGAAGAGCAGAAAAAGAAAGAAGATTTAGAAAAACAAAAGGAAAAGGAGAAAGTCGACGAGATTAAAAGAATGTTAAGGGACATGAAAAAGAAATGATTTCATGATTCTAAATTATAATTTCATTTATCATTCTATTGCTTGTTAAAAAATTTATACCAGCTTTTTATTCAAAAGTAGACTAAAAATTTTATATTCTGATTTAGATATTATTATCAAAATAATAAAGCTTGTAAATTGAAAAATGACTGTTAATGATAACGAGATTACAAAAGCACGGATGTTTGCTAGGCAACAACTGATCGATGGGTGGGACCAAGAAACAATTCATAAAGGATGCATATTGATTGTGGGTATTGGTGCTTTAGGATGCGAAATTGCCAAGGATTTTGCTTTAATGGGAATCGGAAAGCTCATATTAGTTGACCTAGATACCATCGAGACTTCCAATTTATCCAGGCAAATGTTATTCCGCCCGGGGGATGAGGGTAGACCAAAGGCAGAGGTTGCTGCTGAACGTCTAAAGGAAATGAACCCATATTTAGAAGTGGACTACTACTTTGAAAAGCTTCAGAAATTACCAATGTCTGTTTATGAAGAAGCTGATGTAGTTGTTGCTGCTTTAGACAATTTTAATGCGAGATTAGATTTAAATAAAATCTGTCTTAGGTTGAAAAAACCCATGATTGAAGGAGGCACTGTAGGATTTGAAGGACACGTCCAAATAGTTATTCCAAAAGATGCTGGTTTAGAATACAAGTATAAAGATTCAGAAATAGATAAATTAATGGAATTAAAATTAATGGAGCTGGAAGAAGATAAGTATCCTAAGTATTTTAAAGCAGTCAAGAGAATTGAAAAATTAGAGAGCCTGATTGAAGAAATAGAGGAATTGATGATTAAGCCAGTTAAAGCAAGAATTAGACGTGAAATAGAAAAAGATTTTGATCAGAAGCATGCTCCTAAATTATTGAATCAGACCCCTTGCTATAGATGCCTTGTACCCGTCCCTCCTGCTGATGATAAGCTCGTAGCAGCGTGCACTTTAAAGGGCATTCCAAGAAATAGAAATCATTGTGTTATTAAAGCAGAGGTTGATTTTGAAAAGAAATATGATCATAAACCTGATCTGGATGATGATGATGATGTATTAAAATTGAAAGACTTAGCCCAGGAAGAGTTGGAAAAATTAAGAAGAAGAATATTTAACGAAAATGTGCCTCCAGAAAAAAAAGACCAGTTAACCTCTGAAGAGATCGAAGAATGGAAACAAAATATCGAGGAGACGTTTGGTCCTGATTATAAATTTGAAGAAATGGAAAATATATTGGGAAACAAAATAGCAGCAATCCAAACAGTCAGTTCGGTCATTGCAAGCATACAATCTCAAGAAGCTTTGAAATTA
This sequence comes from Promethearchaeota archaeon, assembly GCA_004524425.1. The sequence continues at coordinate 13,742 of SDNN01000047.1, read as the reverse complement.
TTATTCAGAGTGAAAGGTCGAAATATTGGTCCTCCCATGGATCCGCCTTATGTTAATTATAACGGAGTGTTTGGGCAATTTGATCATTTAGAAATTGTGAAGAGAGATGATTGTTTAGCCTGCGGAGAAAAAGCCAAGGATGAGGAGAACGTGCAAATCGTGGTTCCCTTTGATGCTGACATTGAGTATGTATTTAAGGCCATGGAAATTAGTGAATTTCCACTTAATCCTGATTCATGGATGATTACAAATCCAATGAATAAAGAGATATACTGGGATCCCAATGCTACGAATCCTATTTTCAAGAATCCCAAAGTTAAATTACGATCTGAATTAAAAATTAATAATAATGATATAATCACCATGACACCAGTAGGAGCGGCCAGAAAAGAATCTGAGATAAAAAAATTTAATGTGATAGTTACCTACATGTAGAGTTTACTCTCGATTTCATTTATCTTGCCTTTTTTGATTGACAAGCTCGATTAACTCATCAATTAAATGTGTTTCAATTCCAGCATCTTGTCCTGCTTGTAAATCTTTTTTCATATCTCCAAAATAGATCATTTCTTCTTTCTTACAGCCATAATGCTCCTGAACCTTCAAGAGTCCTTCTGGATTTGGTTTCCATTTTCTTACATCCTCTCTTCCAACGATAAAATCAAACTTATCAAGGATATTTATTAATTTTAATGATTCCGTAATGGTCTTTCTTGTATTTAGGGATAACACGGATAACTTAACATCTTCATTAACGTTGAATAACTCTAAGTTTTTTATGAAAAAGACTGTCTCGTTAATTTGAATATTTTCATCTAAATTTTTGGTTTCATGTGATTCTATTAGGTTGAAGAAATTATTTAATTCCTCTTTGTCTTTTTTTTCCACGACATAATCAAGACATCCAGATATGCTGTGAAAATCACAATTCTCTCCATATAATCGTGAATATCTTTGACTTAACTCCTTCTTTAACTTTTTCCAATCAACAGCTAAATCGACAATTGTACCATCCAAATCAAATACTAAAAATTTCTTGTTTTTAAAGGATATCATGGGTTCCACACTATTTCATGTTTCTAAAAAGAGGAAAAATCTATTATTAATGGAAATAATATCTAAAAATTAAACTTTTACCTAAGAAAAGAAAATTTTGGAAAAGATCTAATTAATCCATGGCATTTTTCTCTGTCCATTTTCTAAATTTTCTACACTAAAAAGCATTAATAGTTTTTTTAAAACTATTTTTAATATATAGTTTTTAGCCTATTAGCATGTTTTTATTATTTAAATGAAAATTAGAAAATAATTTATCCCAAAAACTTATTAAGTCTCTTTTTCCATAAAAAACATATGAAAGTTCCAGATAGAATTGTTATTAATGCTAAAATATGTGCTGGAAAGCCATGTATTCGGGGTACTCGACTCTCTGTTGATTTTATTTTGGAATTATTAGCATCTGATTGGAGTTTTGATAAGATTCAAGAAGAATATGAAATAGAAAAGGACGATATTTTAGCAGTTCTACAATACGCTCATCAAATAATTAGAGAAGAAGATGTATTCAAAATATCTACTTAATCCTTTAACTATAATCTCTTCCAAATTGACTTTATTAAAATAATAAAAGAAAGATAAGATGGATTTTAAATTAATTGCAGATGAAAATATTCCAAATTCAGTAATTAAACAATTAAGAGGAAAGGGTTACAAGATAGTATCCATAAGAGAAATGAAGAGAGGAATTGATGATGAAGAAATTATTAAATTAAGTAATAAAAAACAAAAAGCTATTATAACCATGGATAAAGATTTTGGATATTTAACCTACTATCAGAAAATGAATCCATATGGTATCATTTTACTTAGAATAAACCCCCAATCACCTGATATTATTTATTCTACAATTATGCATGTGTTAAATCTAATAAAAAGCCAAAATATTGATTTAAAAAATAGATTTATAGTTACTGATGGAAAAACCTTAAGAATTCGTAAATATTAGAGGAAAATACAGATTAGTTTAATATGTCCAACTTCTTAATTCTTCAGATTTAATCCATGGCGTATTTCTCTGTCCATTTCTTGGCTTTCGATTCGAACTTTTTCAGCGACCGGAAATATTGCTCCCCCGCTTCATGGTTAAGGGGATCTCCGGGGTTAAAGAAGGGAGCCTCATAGTGCATCATGCCTTTAAGAGCTTCAATAATATTAGTCAGCGTTTTACTCGGGGTCCAGCCGCTCGCACCAGTAGCCGCATCAACTTTTCCAACTAAATCTGGATTGATTAAATCTAAACATATATTTAATTTCCCTGGAGGTATTGATGAGTCGATGTTGGGATGCCACATGAGAGTTACGGCATAGACATAAGGAGGTTGAAATGGATAATTCTCTGGAAATTTTATTTCAAAAACAAATCTACCCCCCGCATAGGGCGTGCCTTTTTTGCCGATTATAGTAAGCCTAAGATGGTCTATGCTTCTTCCCCATGGTTCAAGAATGACATGATCATCCTCTTTATATGCTTCTATTGCTTCGGTATAGTCAGTTTCTTCACGCATTTTAACCAAAGTCCTTGTTTGTTTAATTCATGTACTTGAACTTATAAATCTTTAATAAATTAATTTATTATAAAGTTTATTATTAGAAAAGATTTATATTCAAGAATCTAAATGAATTTTTTGCGATCTTTCTAATAGTTTTTATAAATTTTTTTTACATAAAAAGATTTCAAAATAAAAGCTTTCAAATCTGAGCGGAAAATCGTAAGAAATATATTAATTACATAATTATAACTTATAAATAGCCCCTCTTAACTCAGACTGGTAGAGTGCTCGGCTGTAGATAAAATCGCGTACTAAGGCGCTTGCCCATGAAGATACGTCAGCCGAAACCGAGAGCTTTCAAAGCCGGTAAATGTCGCCGGATCAAGGCCGGCAGAGGGGACCATTATTTTTTTATTATACTCTCTATCTAGTGGGAAACTCCAAAAAATTCTTATTTTAGCTTCCATTAGTTTATTCATATAACGTGGATTAAAAGCAGATGAAAAAGAAGAGAACTGCAGTAGTCGGTGCGGGGTGGTTTGGTCGGGCTCATGTGAGAAACTTTCATGAACTCTCAAAGTTAGTTGGAGTGTGTGACATAAATAAAGAAAAATTAGGAATTATTAGGAAGAATCATCAATATGACGATGTCAACCTGTATGATTCTGTTGAAGATTTAATTAAAAATGAAGATATTGATGCTGCAAGTGTTGTTATCCCACCTAAAAATATTCCAATGGTTTCAAAAAAATTTGCTGATGCAGGAATTGATATATTGATGGAGAAGCCAATGGCTTTAAATATAGAAGAACTTGAGCAGTTTAAGAAATATGATGAAACCATCAAGATAATGCCTGCATTTATCGAGCTTTATAATCCAGTATTTGAAAAATTACAACAAAATCTTTCCAGCATAGGAGAAATCATATCCCTCTCGTCAAAGCGAGTGGGTTTATATCCGAGGAGACAATGGCAAATGGGAGTCATTTTAGATTTATCGATTCATGACATTTATCTACAAGAAAGATTAATGGGTAAAAATTCCATAAAAAATGCGTTTGGCATCAAGAAGTGCTTTAAAGATGAGATCCACGCTGATGCTGCTTTTATTTTCTTGGATTTTGGAGATGCAATTGGTAGCATCGAATCGAATTGGCTTACTCCTTCAAAATTCCGAAGAATGTATGTTAACGGTGAATTAGGAGGCATAACCATTGATTTTATTTCCCAGAAAATTACCATTCGCACGGGAATGGATTTACAAGGTGAATTACCGACCACGAAGGAAATATCATATACTCCTCTAAGGGCGGATGAACCTTTAAGGAAAGAAATTAATAATTTCCTATATGATAAAAACACTTTAGTCACCTTAGATGATGGAATAAAGGCTTTAGAAATTGCCCTTAAAATTGTTAATAATTAAAAGTTTGGTGAATAAAAGGAATGAATGAAAAACAAGATAATGACAAACACGAATTGGACAAGATACGGATGAGAAAAATGAAAGCATTAATGGATGCTCAAAAAAAAAATAAGGATACTCAAGAAAAAAAGACAAGTATTTGGGACAAAGTTGATTATTTATTGAGAGCTGTCTTGATGCCTGAAGCTTATACCCGTTTAGAACATTTTAAGAAGAATGAACCTGCGGTCTATAATTCAATAATCAACGAATTAATAAGTCCGGACGTGGTTCAAAGCATCGATTATTTAATAAGCATCATAGCTCAGAGAGGAGGCGTTCCCAAAAGGATTCCTGAGGATGTCATCATTTATCTTGAAAGAAAAGCAAAAGGAATTAAAAGCAAGATAAAGGTGAAACAAGGCGATGGAGAAATGATGGATCTTGGAGCTTATTTAAAGAAGTGAAAGCTTTAATCTTCTGAACTTGAAAACAAAAACATTCATATATGAGGAATTCTAATTTTTATTTTTTATAGGTGATTAATTTACATGATTTATTTCGATGTTATTTAAGAAAATTGAGGTGCGTCATTTAGATGAATCCAAATCATAAATACAAAAAGGATTTTATTTCGACTCAAGATTGGAGTAAGGCAGATTTAGACGAATTATTGGATATAACCCAGGATATGAAAATGAATCCGAAAAATTATGCTAATACTCTACAAGGAAAATCATTATGCATGTTTTTCTATAATCCCTCTACTAGAACACGAAATTCAACAGAGGTTGCAGCATATCATCTCGGCATGCATCCTGCGTACAATAGCATAAAGGATTCATGGATTGGTTATCAGTCAGAATCAGTGAAGGACACTGCTGTGGTATTGGCAAGATATTATGATGCTTTAGGTATAAGATTGTTTCCAGTGTCTGTCGATTGGATTTACAAAGAGGCTAATAGAATTTTACGTGAGTTTGCCTCTCATGTTGATATTCCCGTGATTAATTTTGAAGATGATCAATTTCATCCTCTTCAGGGATTAACGGACATTTTTACAATGAAGGAAAAAAAAAAGGAGTTAAAAGGAAAAAAAGTCGTAATTTCATGGGCTTATCATCCAAAACCATTGCCTGTTAGCGTTCCCAATTCAATATTATTAATTACTACTAGATATGGAATGGATGTCTCTTTAGTTCATCCTAAAGCATATGATTTAGATAAAGAAATTGTGAGCATAGCTCATACTAATGCAAGGGAGGCAGGAGGCTCATTAAATGTTTCTCACGATTTAAAAGAAGCTTATCAAGATGCTGATGTCGTTTATATTAAAAGTTGGGGTGCTTTAGAATTCTATGGTGATGCAAGGCAAGAAAAGAAATTAAGAATACCATATAGAGATCAATGGAGGATAAAAGAGGAATATTTGGAATACACTAAATCTGATTCAATTCTAATGCATTGTTTACCTATTAGAAGAAACATAGTGGCGGACGACGCTGTTATAGACGGCAGTCATTCAATCGTGTATGATCAGGCAGAAAATAGACTTCATACGGTCAAGGCACTTCTATATTATCTACTTAAAGAAAGTGTTTAAAATTGAATCAGAAAGTCTGAGTTATTGCTCTCTACCTGAAATAACAGCAGTTATTTCCCACTCTTCATTTGGTAATTGCTCCGCATCGATGCTCGAAAATTGAAATGCAAAAGGTCGTTCAAATATTTCTTCGACCATTGGACCGAAAGAACTTATCGCAAATATAAACAATCTTTTCAACACATTTTCGAGTTTTTCATCGATCTCTAAATCTTTCATGACTTCTTCTATAGCATTTATCTCTTTTTGATTATAATGATATTTGTACACTAATTTAAAGTCTACAGGAGTGGGTGCTTCCGGATCATCATAACTCAAGCCTCTTTTTCGGAAAGGAAACAGCGTGTTTAAATAAAAATCAAAGATTTCTTCATGATGATCCTTTAAAAGATGAGAAATTCGAGAACGCGCCTTATAATCAGGCCATAGTTCTCGCATCATCTCCAAGAGCCGTGGATAGTTTTTATATTTATTCTCACTATCTTTCCTTAAAGATATGAGCAATTGGTTCTTGATTGGTTTAAAATCAGTTTGTTTACCAATCCTTGTTATAAATTTTCGAAACTGAATCGACATTGTGGTAAGAACTGCCTTATTATGATTTAAGTTTTGAAAAAATCTTTAATTCTTTATATGATATTCCCATAATATAAGTTTTCATATTTATTCCTTCTGTTTAATGCACTCTAATCTTGTTATCAAGACATCTTCGTAAGTTCATTTTCATTATTTCATCGAAAAAATTAATATTTCAAATAATACCTGAATTTCTGATTTTCAAAAAATAATAAATTATTTAAAATACAAGGTTGGATTTATTTAATTAAGTTCTAACTAATCAATTTTACATGGGACCATGGGAAGTAGAAAAGTCTGTTTAATGTTCACTGAAGAATATAATAGATATAATTTTGGACCACGACATCCTTTACGACCTCTACGAATAATGTTGACGTATAGCTTAATGGATAAATTAGGTTTAATTAAGCACGAAAGGCTCGTGAAAATGGCACCGAGGTTAGCCACTCGTGAAGAATTAGAAATGGTTCATTCTTCTGATTATGTAAGCACGGTAAAGAAGTTGAGCGATAATCCCGAAGACAAGAAAATAAAACCATACCTGTATGGATTAGGTCCAGGAGATAATCCAATTTTTAAAGGGATGTATGAAGCATCTGCCCTGGTTTGTGGAGCGAGCTTAGTAGCTGCTGAGAAAGTATGGGAAGAGAATGATTTTGATTATGCTTTCAATCCCGCAGGAGGCTTGCATCATGCGACTAAAAATAAAGCCTCAGGCTTTTGTATTTTTAATGATATCGCAGTTGCCATAAAGCATCTTCAAAAACTGAAAAAAGATATCAGAATAGCTTATTTAGATATTGATTGCCATCACGGGGATGGAGTGCAATGGTTATTTTATGATGATCCGAATGTATTGACCATCTCATTGCATGAAAGTGGTAAATTTTTATTTCCTGGAACGGGAGAGACAAACGAAATTGGTGAAGGTTTAGGAAATGGTTATTCTATTAACTTTCCATTACTCCCAGGTACAGACAACAAAATGTATCTAAAAATATTTAGGGCGTGCATACCCAAAATACTTGAAGCATATAGTCCTGATATTTTAGTGACCCAGCTTGGTGTTGATACACACTTTAACGATCCGTTAACTCAACTGGGTTTGTCAATTGATGTATATAGGCATTTGGGTCAAACAATTAAAACATGCGCCAAAGAATATTGTAACGATAAATGGTTAGCTGTAGGAGGTGGAGGATATCAAATGACCGTGGTTCCACGAGCATGGACCATATTTTTGGCAAAAATGCTAGATGTAGAATTGGAAAATGAACTTCCAGAGAGTTGGAGAGTAGAAGTTCGAGAAAAAGTACCCTATGAAGAGACTCCTTATTCATTGTGGGATAGAAATGATAAAATGGAAGTACAATTACTTTCTCATCCTGAAATTGCGAAAAAAATGATTGATTATACCAAATCTCTCATAAGTTTGTGTGAGAATAAATACGTTCCCTTCTTAAGTAAAGCATGATTCTTACAATCCTGCATTCTTATCACGTCAGGTCATGCCAATTAAATCATGAAAACTCAAAACCCCACTTGACACCCTGGATTTTTGTCTTTTGAGTAATGAAAAAGGAAGTAGCCATGTGACTTTAGAGCATTAGAGCAATATAACTAGCACTATACCATGAAATCTGTTTAAGTTTGCGAGATTCCGGTTGAGTGGGGTTTTTGAGTCAAGTATGAAATAAACTTATCTTATATTTAAATTAAAACAGACCCATCATTTTTCTTAACAACATGAATTTATTCATGCCTAGTATATTTCTTATTATTAGAATAAATATCATTTTACAATAATACACTTCTTTTTCAAATGGTAATAATACATGACACGTCAAACATTGAGAATTAGCACCCCACTAACTCGCAGAAATGACGCGTCATGATTATCACATGCTCCCCATGATATCAAGGTCTTATATTTATAATTACGGTGTTAGTTTGATGATTTATTAAAGCATGTAACAATAAATTACAAAATGACAGGCTTTTATTAGAACTTTATCATGTAAGTTCTTGTTGAAGGATTGAAGTTATATCTTCTCTTATTTGAGATGTACAGCAATTTAAATCAATTTTTTGACCAAAAACTCCATCATGCTCATGATCAAAACATACTGCTAATAAAAATATGAGAGCATTTTCTACAAAATCTTCATCTTTCGACTCCTTCAAGTAATTCATCAACTCTATCAATTTCTTACACATGAAAATAAGTTTCCGTTTTTCATCTTCAAAAACAGACGAATCGTGATAAATCACGCTTAAATAATATTCTAACTCGAGATCCATGATAAGCAAAAGCCCCTAATTCCCTAATTAAATGGGAATTTGTTTTAATACAATCAAAATAGTTAAACAATTTGAGTTAATTAAATAGTTGTTTTTTTTCATCTTTACGTATTGATGATACATAATTTTTTTTTGAAAAATGCAATACATTATTTCATTTTTTCGTTATTTTTGGATGACATGGAAACTTTTTTTCATATTTTATAGAAAGAATCGATCGTGTTCCTTATTTTATTTTCAATTTCCCAATATCTTTTGATTTTAGCGTAATATTATATATAAAGAGAATCTTTATTTTGGAATATAATGAAAGTTATGCTATTGAAATTAAATACATCAAAAATCTTCCTTAATCATCAACTATAGTTGAATTTAAAGTATTTTCAGGGTCATATTATAAATAAATCATCTTATGGCAAACTTAGAATTTTCAAGATTTTTAAGTGAATTTCCCTTTTTTCACGGGACAAAAAACGAAACCTATAAATAGATGAAATTCCAATATATGTATTAATCGGAGATCATCCATGATATCAAAATATATTCTTATACCTAAAGCCGAAGTAAAAATCGGTAACCTCAACCCTTAACCCTGTTATTAGATAAATATATGTCTCCTCTTTTGGCGGTGCTCGTCTGGGCACCTCCATAACGCATGATTCATGGTGGTTTCCGATTTTACTTCTTTTTTACATATCGTAGCTTTCAACAAAAAGTCATGGATAGAGCTACAATTACTGATGAATTTTAAATAAAGAACTATTTAAGATCATATATTATTCAACTATTATCACGATCATGTACTTAAGATGAGTGTTAGGAAAATACAAAAAATCCGCGATGATGGAGCGTTTGAAGAAAAGGGATTAGAGGCAATCTTTTTAACGAAGCAGGAAAACATCACCTATGTCTTGGGATTTAAAATAGAAAGTGATACCTTTATCATGATTCCTAGAGATGATGTGAATGAGGGCATTACTTGGATTTTTGTGAATGCATTGGAATATGACCAAGTAAAGAGAACCTTAGCAGAAAACAAAGAATTACATGAAACCGTGGAATTGAAATTAATTCCAGGAGGAAAAGCAAGTTATATTCCAGATGAAATTAACAATTTAGATTTAAAAACTGTAGGGTTTGAGGAAGATTTTATTTCAGTACAAAAACATGAAGAATGGAAGGAAAAATTTACCATTCCGAACTTAATTGGTGCTTCAGAAATAATTTCAAATGCACGAATGACTAAAACCCAAGACGAAATCGAAAGAATGAAATCAGCAGCCAAATTAGGTGAGCTAGGATTCAAGACGATATATGATACGATTCAAGAAGGCATGTCAGAAGAAGAATTGGCGGCGGAAGCAGAATATGAAATGAGAAAAGCAGGATCAGAGGGTACTTCTTTTGATACCATTGTCGCGGCGGGCGAGCAATCAGCATATCCTCATGCAAAAACTTCAAACCACAAAATTAAGGATGGGGATCTTATAATAGTTGATATTGGGGCTCGATATAGGGGATATTGTTCTGACATGACAAGAACGTTTATTTTTGGAAAAGTTGAACCGTTGAAGGCTGAGTTGGTTAATTTAGTAAATGACGGCCAAGAATTTGGGTTAGAACACGCGAAAGCCGGTATTCTTTGTAAAGATTTAGATAAATTGGTTAGAAAATATTTCAAAAAAAAGAAAAGAGAATGGGGGAATAAGTTTTTACACAGTTTAGGACACGGTGTAGGCGTTGAGATACATGAGAATCCTTATCTTTCACCAATATCAAAGGAAATATTACAAGAAGGAATGGTTGTTACACTTGAGCCAGGCTTATACATACAAGGTTTGGGAGGTGCGCGGACAGAGGATCAGGTAGTAATCAAAAAAGATGGTTATACCTCATTAACAGGCACCCAGAAATTTTACTATTGAGATTTATTTCCTCCCATGCTCATTTTGAAAAAACTATTTATAGCTTAATTTTATTAATTAATAAAATAATTTTCTAAAGCACACGTGAGTTTGACATGGTTGTAAATATGAAATTAAGAAATGGCATGGCCGTAGAGTTTGATGATAAAGCACCTAAAACATTATTTGAAATATTAATTTCTGAGATATTAATTCCAAAATATACGGATACGGATGATTGGAATCTCGCAATCAATGTAGTTCTTGAAGAAATAAATCATCTGATCAAGGAGAATGATTTAGATCCCAAATTGAAACTGGAATTATTGAACGAGATCGAAGATCATTTAGATAAGGATATTGAAGAATTGACTGGTGTTGCTAAGATTGAAATTCTATTTTTAAACATGGAAGATTATGTTGATGATATCCAAAAGCTAATTGCGGCTGGCTTGGAAAAAGTAGAGTTACGCCATCAGATGGCTCGCCTCATTCAACCGTTGACTCTCTTTGAACTAGGAGAATTATTCATATTTTTAGGAAAGAGAGCTTTTTTAAAATGATCTTATCTTTTTTCATACGGTTTTACTAATTCTACTTTTCGAATGAGATTTGTGTCATTCAAGGTGAATCTCTGTTATCCCTTTCAATTTTGTAGGTTCCAGTATCAATTTAAGGTTGAAAATAGTGATTATCGATTTTTAAACGAAAAAGAGAAATCACGGTACAATTAAAAGAGATTCATAAAAAAAAGGATAGTTATAACTTCTCCACTCTTTCTTTTTTTCCTGTTTTAGATGATTTATACAATGTCTTAACTAATAACAAAACTTTAGAACTTTCCTCGATGGTATTCAAAAATGGCGTATCATCTAATATCCAGTTGGAAAACGCTTTTAAGCATTCTCCATAAGCACCACTCGGATTGGTTCGATCAATTGATATGAAAGAATCACTTGGAAGCATCTCTTCCGCTATAAATTTTTTGACACCTGACCATTTAAGAGAGCTTAAAGGCCAAGGTCCTTCGTAATAGCAACTTCCTTTTTCTCCTACGACCTTCATTTCTACTCTATCATAGATAACACTTTTCCGGGGTTTATCATATGAAGTTATCATGGTGTTACTGATTTGACCATAAGATCCAGATTTAAATTCAATAATTCCAAATCCGGTATCTTCAACCTCAATATCTTTAAATTTTAGATTATCAATCTTGCCCGTGACATATAAGGGATCCCCAAATGCCCATATCATGATATCCAGGATATGTGAGGCTTGAATTAATAAAGTGCCACCTCCCGAACTTTCCATGCTTGCTCTCCATGGCCCCTGATCGAAATAGTCTCGTTCTCTATTGAAATAACCATTAGCAATAGCATAATAATTTTTACCCAGATGCCCATTTTGAATACTTAAAGCTAAGTCGCGGCAATTATAGTCATATCTATGTTGATAATTTATGCCTACTTTTAGATTGGAATATTTTTTATCCAATCTTAAAATTTCACGAGCACTTTCTATGGTATTTGCTACAGGTTTTTCACAAAATACGTGTAATCCATTTTCTAAGGCTTGCTTTATCATCGGTCCATGCAAATGGTGAGGTACCGCTAAGTAAACTGCATCAAGATTTTCATTTTCATACATCCTTTCAACCTCTTTATATGAATGTTCTTCTCCAGCAACTTTGCATGCTCTGCTCAGAATAGGGTCGCAAGCTGCGATAATTTCAACCCGTTTTAATGCTTTTACCATTTGGCTCATATCATTAGCTGCCCCTCCACAACCAATGATTCCAAAATTCAAAGAAGATTTAATTGAAATTAAACATCACCTTTTTCAAAATTAAGGACCCATTTAACAGCTCTTTTTATTAATACCTGATAGATTTCTTCCTTTAATGAAAGATTTCTATGACCTAAAGAACAATAAAAGACCTTACCTTTTCCGTATTTTTTCACCCACATCATGGGCTCTGGTTCGGGATCCTCTTTATCATGATAATGAGCTTCAGCTAACAAGTGAAGATCCTCTCCCATGGATAAATCATGGCGATATGGTTCATCTTTAAACTCGAAATCACTTAAACCTTTAGTAATGGGATGTGAGTTATCTAAGAAGTTGATATCAAATTTCATGGGTTCTTTATGTGCAATAAACTTTCCTCCAAGCATTTCAAAGTATTTGGGATGAGATTTGAAGGATGCTGAAGCGCCGTGTAATCCAACAAATCCCTTTCCTTCATGTACAAAATCTAAAACATTCGCTTCTTGTTCTTGCGTGAATTCTCCTTCCTGTGAGAAGAATATCAGAGCAGAATATTCAAAAAAGTCCTTATTAGAGAAAATATCGACAGTCTCATAATTATCGACAACATAACCCTCTAGGATACCTTGAAAATTCTTGTGATTCTTTTCAATTCCGAAATATCGGCCTCCTTGATAGAGAAGAATTTTTTTCGCAGTCATTGCATGGGAAAATGAAAATTGCTTTATTATTTATTTTATATTATTATATAATGGAGCCTAACCAAATTTACAAAAAATTCGAACCCTTTTCTTACAAATCGATTGATGATTTGAAAAAAAAACTAAATCAATTAGGTGTAAAGATCCCGATTAGTCATGAAGTAGAACTTTTGAAAAGAAATCTAGCATTTGGTAATTTTTGCATACCAAATCGATTAGCAGTTCAACCCATGGAAGGTTTCGATGCAAAAGAGGATGGAAGTCCAAGTAAGTTGACATATAGAAGATATGAGCGGTATGCTAATGGGGGAGTTGGTTTGATTTGGTTTGAGGCTACTTCTATCTCAGAAATATGTCGTTCAAACCCCCATCAATTAATGCTTACAGAAAAAAATTTACATGAATTTAAAAAATTGGTTAAATCCACCAGAAAGACATGTAATGATAATTTAAAAAATTTAGGTTTCGAAGATAAATGTATATTAATCATCCAATTAAATCATGCTGGAAGATACTCCAAGTTAGATGGAGAAAAATTCCCAATTAGAGCTTTCCATGAAAAAGAATTAGATAAAGCGATTCAGGTAAATCAAGAAAATGGCATGATCATCTCGGATGAAGAGTTAGAGATAATTGAAGACATATGGGTAGAAAAAGCGATTTTGGCCAAAGAAGCTGGTTTCGATGGAGTTGATATTAAGGCATGTCACGGATATTTAATTGGTGAATTATTAGCTTCTAGAAAACGAGAGAGTTCCATTTATGGTGGTGAATCTTGGGAAAAAAGAGCAAGATTATTGCTAAATATCATCAAAAAATTAAGTAAGCACATATCTAAAAATGATGATTTCATAATCACTACTCGATTGGGGATATATGATGGAATTCCATATCCTAACGGATTTGGTATAAAAGCAGAAGAAGGACAAG
>SDNN01000229.1 GCA_004524425.1 Promethearchaeota archaeon | reverse complement strand
TTTTATTTTTGGCCTTGGTCAGAAGAGTTAGTGTTTTTTGAAGGTCTATCAGTCCTTTTTATTTGTATCTTTACTCCACTAATGATCTTTTTAGTTTTATTCTATCAATATCTTGTAGTTATAAGAAATACTTCTGACATAAAACAAAAAAGGACGATTCATCTGTTTTTAGATAGATTTGACAGTGAAAAAAATGCAAGAGATCATGGAGATTCCCACACTTTTAAAATCGATATCTATAGAAAAGCTTTGCATCTATTTCCAGCACTGGTAATTATTTTATTATGGATATTTGCTGTATATATTTGGGATGGACTGTGGAATGCGAATCTATTTTGGGGGATATCGGGAGAACATTTTGGAAGATTTTTGATAATCACAGCGGGATATTCAGGCATATTAGTATTCGCAGCACTAGACTATATTCGATTATCTTATATTTTTCCTAAAAAAAATTTATTTCACTTTCTTCCCAACAATGTATTAGATCTATTAGCGAAGTCAATGAAAAGAAGAGAAATATTCGAATTTACCAAACCTGTAGCTTTAGTTCTTGCATTTACCCCCATATTCTTTTTTTCGTTTGGTATATTCTCCTCTACGGCGTTAATTTCAACACTCGGGGATGGAGCTGCGTCATTAATGGGATTAAAATATGGGAAAAAACATTTCCCAAAGCATAGCAAAAAAACACTTATAGGCTATATTTCCGGCACATTCACTTCTTTTATCGTGTGTTTTGTATCGCTTTTTCTATTTCAACCCTTATTGAATTTTCAAGAAATCATAATACTTTCGTTAATAGGAAGTTTATCATTCCTCATCGTAGATCTGGCGAATCTCAATATTGATGATAATATTCTCAATCCGCTCTTTTGCGGATTTGTGATGGGATTCGTTTATTTGGTCTTTTTTTAGCGATCTGAGAAATTAAAATGAGAGATTTATTGTTTAATAGTGAAGTCACTACAAAAGAAGATTAAAAAAAGGCATCCATTTTTTTAATTCCTTTAATTTCTTGCCAAGTGATTCCCAATGCATCCAACACTTGTTCAAGGGCAGATTTTAATAATTCTCTATATTTTTTAACATCAATATCTTGTAATTTAGCGATTTCAGTCGCCTTAGCTCCATTTGAGGTCTTCGTCTTTACAAAAGAGATCATCTCTCCTTTTTGATACTCTTTACCCGTTATTTCCCTAAGTTCTAAAGCCGCTGCTATATGTTGGGGAGTAACTTTATATTTATCTAAATTTTTTGTAATGGCGGTATTAATTGCATAATCTGCTAACTTGAATGCATCTTCTTTCCCGATTTTCCTTAAATTTTCTCGAACTATAGCTACTATTTGATCTCGTTTTTCATGGAATTCTTTATCATTTGTAATGTTCTTTAATATTTCAATTACTTCTGCAAAGATTGTTTTAATAAACTCGGGCGTATTTCGTTTTTTCGCTAACAATCCCTTGATATCTGGATATTTAGAATCTTTGTAAATTCCTATATAATTTTTCTTCCTTTCTGAGAGGGCTAAGAATTGATAGGTTTTTTCTTCCTCAAGATCAAGGTCCAATTCTTTCTTACTCCATTCAGATATTTTATTCAGTTGTTCTTCTGAGGGATTAGCTAAAAATACACTATCTGTATCTCCGTAGAGAACTTCTACACCCATACTTTCAGCTTTTTCAATCGTCTTTTTAATTGAATACTGTCCTATCCCGGTTGTGCTTTCTGCGACTGGTAAGCAAAAAAGTGGAAAATTTCGACTACCAAACACACCATATGAATTATGCACTACTATACCATTAGTGGCAATGAACCATCCATTAGCAGTCTCAATATCATAAACTTTAATCTCTTTTACAATTTTCTTAATATCTTTAATCCTAACTGGTGTTGTTCCGTTAAAATTAACTAAACCATGAGCTTTTCTTCGATATTTTCTTCCTTCTGTTTGAATTATTCGATATATATCTGTGGGTTTTTTAGGATTAACAACTGAGCAATAACCATCTAATGCCCCAATGAGGTAAACTAGATCATTCTTAAGTTGTTTACTCTTAGTAGAATAACGAATCCATTTCCCTTTTTTTAAATTACCATCACCGAGGTAATAATTTTTAAGCAAGAATTTTGCTCTTTTATAATCCAATAATTCTAATGGTATTTTTTTATTAGCTGCTCCTTTTGAACAAAATCTAATGAACAATTGCTTAAGCACTTTTGAATTAATCCTTATATTCTTCTTATTATCATAAGTAAATGGATATTCTAGAGATTTTAATAAAGAGATTATATAATTATATCGTTTAGGATGCAATTTCTTTTTTTGAGTTATTGAGATTCGGTTTTTATCAATACTCCCCTCCGCAATATACCAACCAAGTAAACCAAAAAATTCAATTGTCAGATCTAGAAAACAAAATATCCACTTACCAGATTCTTCTCCATATTTTACAGAAAAATGTAAATCATAATTTATAGATTCTTTCTCAATTAACTTTTTTTCAGAGGTTTCTAATTCATCCCATAAACATTTGTAAATTTTACTTACTTTTGAATATTTGAACTTTGAATTTATCAAATTGATAATTGGATTATCTGTTGATTCATTTGTTCTATATGAATATTTCTTATATTCCTTTCTTTCCAAGGAGACCCATAAATTATTAGTTGGAATATAATTTGGAATAAAAATCTTTTTTGGAGGATTATTATTTAATGGATTTTTATGAAAAATTAATATCTCATCTCCAACTTTCAAATTCCCCGCTTTAATTTCATTAATTTTAGATAAATTCTCAATTTTAGGTATAATATGATTGGAAGTACATTGAACTTTTCTACCATCAGATAAAGTGATTTCAAGGTATTCCTTAGCTTTTCGAGTGGTTAATCCAACAATCTTTACAAATTTTCCTTGTCCAAATTTACCTGAATTCCTTTCTATGGATAAAATATCTTTTCCATTCCAATTTTTTTCTAAATCTCCTAATTTAATTTTTGAAACTTTGTTGTCTTTTTTCTTTATAATGACTTCTTCATTATAAGGAAGACACCCATTTATGAATACTTTAATCGCTTGTTGAATTGTTGAATTGTAATCACGACGTTTTTCAGATAAGGTTTCATCTTTAGACTTAGGTTTAAAATATTTCACTCTGATATCACGTAAAAATCCTACAACATAAGCAAAGATTCCCATTTTTTGAGTACACACATGATAGGGAATGCCCTTTAACATATTATCTCTACATACCTCATGTGGACATTGTACTGTTTCATAAGAGAGATTATATTCCTTAATAATGGTAGGATATAGTGAAGAAAAATCCATAACCACCACATCATAGTGAATACCAGGTGTAGGAGGGATTACATACGCACCTTTAAATCCTTTTCCATCAATAGTTGATTTTGAGTATCCGCCTGGCTTTAATTGAGAGATTTCTTCTTGCATAGGGATTAAATAATTTTTCTGGCGATGCTCATAATAAAATATGTTCTGAATCCATGAAGAGATTTGATATCGTACCATATCATGGATTGGCATCTTAGTGATTCTACATAGTAAAATAATTAAGTTCCATACTAGTGAGTTATTAAATTTAGATAATTCTAAAGTCAATAAAGAATCTTTTAGATTGTACCAAGAAAGGATATTGTATTCCATTTCGTGGATCTCCTCTTCGTGCGCATATTTTTCCTTACCTAATAAAGCAGCACTAATTGCATTAAGGGAATTTGTTTTGTATGCGCCTCCAAATGCATATCCGGAAATGCTTCTATTAAAGAAGAAATTAAACAAATCTATGTGAATTCCTTTTCGAAGATCACATTCTGCTTTAGACATAAATCCATATCCTCGTTTTACAACAATTGGATTTAAATCTCTCTCAATTTTCAACCGATTGGCTCTATGGAAAAGATAATTTAAATCGAAATTATCACCATTGAAAGTAAGGACGACTGGGTATTGCCACATGAGACGGAAGGTTTCTTCTAATAATTCTTTTTCTGATTTAAAATATAACACAGTAGCATCTTCAGGAAATTTTTGAAAGGGATCTCCATATACATAACCATCTCTTTCGAGCATATAAACTAATTTTAATCCATCAGTTGCTGCGAATGAGATACTGATAACTTCTTGCTTGGCTAGCTGAGGGTCCGGAATAAGATAATCATCTGGTCCCATATTTATTTCTATATCCATTGCCATTCGCTTAATATCAGGGATATCTGTAAGAAATAAATGAATGTTGTTTTCAGAAAACTCTTGAATGGCTTTATCTTCTCCTTTAAATAAATCTG
>SDNN01000228.1 GCA_004524425.1 Promethearchaeota archaeon | reverse complement strand
GGCTTCCATATCATTTCCACGTTTAACGGCTCTAGGTAAATATCTTAGAATTAATTCTATCCCAGCAATATTCATTGCATCTGTAAATGGTGAACTTCCGATTAAAACAAACGCGCCAGTAGCATGTGCTAGAGCATCCATTCCCGTTCCCATTGTTAGCCATGTAGGCATTGTTTTTACAAAATCGGGATGTAACACCACGAAGTCTGGACAAAATTCATAAAGAGCAACGGCAACTTTTACAGGCGGTTTCCTGGTATCATCATAAATCATTGCATTAAAGGAACCTTCTGCTCCCGTACCACTCGTAGTAGGGATGGCAGCTAGAATATATACCTTTTTTCTGAGTCCCAAATAACTAGGAGGCATCATTTGATTCACATTGATTTCTGGTTTTTCATAATAAAGGAGGATAAGCTTCGACATATCAATAGCTGAGCCTCCACCAATAGCTATAAATACTTTAGGATCAAATTCTTTACAGATGTCAATAGCTTTATTGATTTTTGTTTTGGGAACTTCTGGTAAAACTTCATCAAAGATACGGCTTTCAATATCTCGTTTTTCTTTAAGAAATGCTGCAACTCGTTCTCCAAATTTTCTCAAATCTTTATCTACGATAATAAGAACTCTTTTCTCATCTTCATCTAGAAAAGCGCCTAAATGTATTGTAAAATCTGTTAAACTATTTGTTCCGGTAAAAACTGTCTTTGGTGTGGTAATTGGTAAATGATACCCCTTCATAGCGTTTGAGGCACTTTTTACATAAAGATTGCGGAGATTTGGATCTTCATACCAAGTGAGTTCTCTTCTTGATTTTGATGGCTTTTTTACTGGTTCTGATTTAGATTCTTGATCAGATTTACTTTTAGACATTTTATCGCCAATTTTTTTAGTATAATTATTTTAAAAATAAATTAATTCTTCCAACTTAATATTATTATTAGTAAGAATTCTATTTAATGGTAATATATGAAAATGGAAAAAATAATTACTACAATTTAAAAAGGTTTTTTATAAGGCATTATTATTATTTTAATATGTTATTTCAAGATGCGATTAAAGGGTATGAAATTCTCTATGGTGTTTTAAGCCTTATATTCGTCATTATTGCTCTTATAATTGGTATACGGATATTAACTAAATATTTTGAGCTTAGAAGAAAAGAATTAATCACAGTTGGCTTGGCTTTAATTTTTCTTAGTTCAGCATGGTGGGGATCTGCATTTTCTTTTTTTAGTTATTTCATTTTTTCCTATGAATTTTCTCAGATAGAATTTATTATATTTGGAGATGCGTTTATTTTTATCGCAGTGTTATGTTGGATATATTCCTTTCTTACATTAGTGTATCCGAATCTCTTGAAAAAGGTGATGCCTATATATTTGATAATTTCTGCTTTAAATGAGATTCTGCTCTTTTATTTTTTAATTGTTGATCCCGATCAAATTGCTACGATTGAGGGACATTTTAATTCAGAGCATTCGCTTTTTGGCTTGTCATTTATCATATTTTCTCTCGCTTCTGTATTGATAACAGGTATAATTTTTGCTAGGGAATCCATGAAATCAACATCCCCGAAACTGAAACTGAAGGGACAATTTATATTAACGGGTATTCTATCCTTCACTATTGGAGGTATTTTTGACGCAGGGGGGTTCACAAATCCAATAATTTTGATTTTAATTAGAATTTTATTGATATCTAGCGCAGTTGAATATTATTTGGGATTTTTAATGTCTGATCGAGTCGCAAACTTTTTGATCGGAAATAAATATTAGAGAGAGTTCTTAAATAAAAAAAATTAAATTTTTTACATTTCTTTTCAATTTCTTATTATGATTAATCCACTATATAAGAAATTAGCAGAAATCGCTGTGAAATATTCGATAAATGTTAGAGAAGACCAAAGAGTAATAATTAGGGGATCAAATGTTGCTCAAGACCTAGCGTTAGCTATTTATATTGAGGTTCTAAAAGCGGGAGCTCATCCCTTTATAAGTCTTAATATTGAAGGAGAAAAAGAAGCTCTTCTCAAATATGGTAATGATGAACAGATAACTTACATAGATAAAGTAATTTTGGACGCTTTTGAGGAGTTTGACGGATTGATCTCTATAAGATCAACTTATAACACTCATTCGTTTGGAGCCTTCGACCAAGAAAGATTAAGCAAGATGGTAGGAAGTGAAAATCAAAGAAAAATTTATACAACTACCCAAGAAAGAGAATTGGCGGGAGAATTTGAATGGGTTGTTATTCCTTTTCCATGTGAAGCATATGCACAAGAAGCAAATATGGATATTTTAACATATTCTGAATTCGTACAAAAAGCATTATTCATAGATAAAGAAGATCCAATTGGAGAATGGCAAAAAATAAATAAGAAACAAGAAAGAATCGCAGAATATTTGAATAAGAAAGAAGAAATACATGTAATTGGAGAAGACACAGATTTAACTCTTTCCGTTAAAGATAGAAAATGGATAAATTGTTCTGGCCAGAGAAATCTTCCTGACGGTGAAATCTTTACTAGTCCTCTGGAAGATGGTGTGGATGGAAAGATTAGATTTACTTATCCCGGTATTTATTCAGGTCAAGAAGTTGAAAATATTTACTTAGAATTTAAAGATGGTATAGTAACGAAAGCAGAAGCCGCAAAAAACCAAAAATTATTAGAACATATTGTAAAAATTGACGGCGCAAATAAACTAGGAGAATTCGCAGTAGGAACGAATTATGGAATAACTCAATTTACTAAGAACATACTTTTTGACGAAAAATTGGGAGGAACTATCCATTGTGCCTTAGGGTTTGGTCCAAAAGAGACAGGTTCTCAAAATGAAAGCAGTATTCATTGGGATATTTTAAAAGATATGACGATAGAAGGTTCAAAAATCCTTGCTGATGATGAGATAATTTATAAAGAGGGAGAATGGAAGATTTAAAATCATTAATATTTTTTTTCTTTTCTTTTATTTTATCTAAGAAGACTTATTTATCTTTACCAAATGATTCAGATCTAAAGGAAAAAGATTATTTAATACTAGATCTAAAATTATTTAATAACGAATAAGAATATTTGATTTTGTCTATAACTAACTTAATTTTATCCAAAAAGGTTAAAACAGAAATTATTATCCATGATATCTAGCTCATAACATAAAGTTTTTTGGAATACATATTTTTATATTCATTAACTTTTATAGTCTTAATATAAAAAAGTTAAATTAACTAAAATCAAGATTCGCAAATTTTGAAAGAAAAATGACTATTCAAAATAAATCTATGAATGGAAGAGGTGATGAATAGATTCCTTCACGTCGTGGTGATGGCACGCTGGTCTTCAAAGTATGTTTTTACGGGCCATCTTTAGGAGGTAAGACCACCGCCCTGGACTGGGTCTATCGAAAAGAGGGATTAGCTTCGGGAGATATGCAACAAATTCAAGATCCCACTGGACGTACGCTCTTTTTTGATAGAGTGGTAGCAAAGGTTTCGAATGTAGTTTTCCAAGTCTATACTGTTGCGGGTCAGCGAAGACATAAGTTTCAAAGGCAAACTGTATTAAAAGGTACAGATTCCATAATCTTTGTCTGGGACAGCTTAATTGATCAATGGGAAGAAAATATATGGTCTCTTAAAGAATTATTAAAGTTTTATGGTAATAAATTACTTCCAAAAGGACCTGGAGAACCTCCAGAAGTACCTATGGTTGTATTAGCAAATAAGAGAGATTTAGAGGATATAGTAGATGTATCTAAAGTTCGACAAGTATTAGATACAGCTAAGCTAGGTGAAACATTAATTTATGAAACTATTGCGATAACTGGAATAAATGTTAAACGAGGTTTTGTGTATGCTGCAAGACAAGCGGTCTTAAACCATTATAAGAAATTATCCGGTCAGACGATGGAAAAGACATAAGAATATTAATTTTTTACCCTTCTTATCACATTTTTACTTAATTCTTATTAGATTTATTTATAAAGATAAATCGATTAAAAAACTAAAATAAAAAGAAAGAAGAAGATTTTAATCTAAGCTTGCTCCACATTGAGAGCAGATCTTTTGATTCTTTTCAACTTTTGAACCACAATATTGACAGATGGTGGGTTCAGGTTTCTTTGCATATTTATTTTCTGAATCATTAGCCATTTTGGAGGTTTTCGGTTTCGCTCTGTAAGGGTTAGATTCCGAACTTACCATTTCTTCTTTACTACCCCCAAAAAAGAATTTAAAAACATATACAATAATTATGATGAAAACAATCAGAATCCCTATAAGGATAATGATGAAAAAAATGAAAAAGGGACCAAAAATATTACAGAGATCGGGAAATTGTAATATCAATTTCTATTTCAAAAATATGATTTATTTTGATTATGTGGAATATTGAAGTTCTTAATAAAAATATTAATACGAATTTAT
>SDNN01000227.1 GCA_004524425.1 Promethearchaeota archaeon | reverse complement strand
GGAGCAATAGGAGCAGGCAAGGTAAAAATTGAAGAATCCGCACCTGATAATGCCATTATTATTGATAGTGAAATATTGGAAGCCTCAGGAATCGGAAGTTTCGAAGTCAAGGTATCAAAAAATCAAAGGCAAATCATACCCTTACAGAGCATTTCACTAGGAATCGCCCCTATATCCGGGGAGAACATGTGGGAAATCATTAGTGCTGCTCGCCAAAATGTCACATCATTAAAAGATTGGATTTCAAATTATATTATCTTTAAAGGCATCAAATTAAGATGGTCCTCGGTGAACATTGCCTGCTCCATACTAAAAACCGTGCCTGACCTAAAAGGTGATATATTAGCTCAAATAACACAAAATACAACGCTGTCTCTCAGTCCTACCGGACTCATACCATTCAACGCGATATTGATCATAGATATCAGCCGTTCGATGATGGCACGTGACGTTGAAGTCAAAGGTATCGCCCCTGCAATTGAGGGAATTAAGGCAGCAATGGAGTCCAGAGAGATCCAAGAGTTTCTTAAGCATTTTAAAGAAGGAGTAAACATTCCTAGAAGAATTTCAGCAGCTTTTGCAGCAGTCCTTTTTCTCAGTGAAAAAGTTGGTAGAGGTTTCGGTGAGAAAGTTTCTGTCATACGGTTCGCTGATGAATCACAAATACTTCCATTTAGCGATTCATTTTACATGGATTCTGCAAGCGGTAAAAAAGGAATTTTAGAAGAAGCTGCCCGAATGATTGTTGACAGAATTGGAAACTCATACGGTCAAGCGACTAATATGGGTTCTGCAATGGTACAGGCGCAGTATATTCTTAATGAATTTCAGAAAATGAGCCCAGACCAACCCACGATGGTCGTTCTTTTAACAGATGGCGAGCCTACTGATGGTGATGCCTTTTTCCAAGCAATTCAAGGCTTATCAGCTAATCCCAATGTTGTAGTATATATTGTCGGACTTGGAAATCCCAATGATGAATTAATGAATCGTGCAGCAGCGTTATGTGGAGGAGAATATTTTAAGCCTGATGATGCTGGTGAACTTTTAGTTTGGTATTCAAAACGAGCCAGGGACTTAACGGTAAAACTGAAAGCCCATAAGCACTAGCATTTTTACCTCAACAAATCTTAATATTTTTCAATTATTGGAATTTTAGATTCGTGTTAGTAAATTCAAAAATAAAAGAAAAATAAAATAGAGAATTTAAACGCCAAGTACTTTTTCTTTCTTCTCTGCATGTAATTTTCTGGCTTCTTGTGAAAGCTGGTCATATGCTTCCTTATCTATTGGAAATTTTAGCATGAAAATGAGTCCAAGAATTAAGAAGAACGCAGGAAATAATACTATGAGGCTTCTTAGTCCGAATATTGTTTCTTGAGTCGTACCTACAGGGTCAAATACCGCCCATCCAACACTATTAAAGACTAAGGCAATAGATATGAAAACAAATACATTTGTGAGTTTAATCATGAAACCATGAATTCCATAGAAGCTTCCTTCTCGTCTCGTTCCTGTACTTAACTCATCTTCATCGATGATGGCTGAGAGCGTGACATCCCGTATGATCAAGGCACCTGAGAGTCCGATTCCTAAAATGAAAAATGTGATAAATGCTGAAATCATATCTGATATGAACATGAAGGGAATCAACGAGATAGTAAATACAATCAGCACGTAGATGTAGGTCTTTTTAGCCCCGTTTTTTCTAAGTACGGTTTTCCATAGGAACACAAAAACCGCCGCGGATAAAAACGCAGTTGCCAAGAACATGGAAAGAATAAATGAATCCCTTACCCCTAAGACGAAACTGCCATAGAGCGGAGTGATGGTGGGAAGCATCGAAAATGCATACCATAGAGCAAAAGTGGCTACAATATACTTTCTGAATGCCTTATTCTTGAAGGTGTATTTTAAGGAAGCAATAAATGGTGGTGCTTTCTCATATTCTCTTGAGAACTCAATTCTTTCCTTAAAACCAAACTTAATGAAAATGGTGGCCGAAATCCCGCAAATCACGGAAATGACTATAGCAGCAATCATGTAATTTGAAAGATATTGAGGATCATCATATTTTGGAATGAAGAAACTGGGTAGAATAAAAGCAATCATCAAAGATATAATTTGAAAGAACTGTACTATTGTATTCGCTCTTGCTCTTTGTTCTAGGTCGCGAAATAGTTCGGGAAAAAGAGCTGTCTGATTTAAATTCCACATGGTATAAAAAAACTCCCAAATTACAATGATGATTAGAAAATACAGGAATATAGTGAGCTGAGAAGTCATGATTGGTGTCCAGAGCAACACGTTCACTATCAGTAATGGAAAAATCCCCGCTATGATATAGGGTTTCCTTCTACCCCATTTAGTGCTTGTTTTATCTGAAATAGCACCCATTAGTGGATCATTTATGGCATTCCAAATTGACCAGATGATAAAAGCAAGGGTAATCAGATTTACGTTTAATCCCACGACAGCATAATAAAAAGTAAAGATTAAAAAGGTAAAGAACTGTATTAAAATGACATCCGTGAAGCCGGCAAGTGAATATAAAGTTCCTTTTTTTGTTGAATATTCTACTTGATCTTCATTTGTTTTAGTGTTCAAATAATATCCCCTTTAAAGTTTTATTTTTTAAGTTAATTAAAAAGTCAATAGTTGTATTTCTATAGAATAAAAGAGTATTAAAACTTTTTATGATCGGAGATGTTTATTAAAAGAAAGAGATGAGAAGAAGATTGATTTAAACTAGCAATTTATATAATAAATCGTGTTAATAATAAATAATAGTTGTGTAATCTAAACATTCTCTATATTTGAACATGCCATGAAGGAAGTCAGGATTTTAAACCTGGATTCAAGAGGTAGAATCGTAATTCCCAAGATCATACGCAAGAGTCTCGGAATCACCCACCATTCTCAGTTAATGCTGATCGCCGACAGTGAATCTAAAGAAATGAAAATATTACCAGTAGGGTTTAGTGGTAAATCTCTTAAATTTAGGATTGTAATGAACGATAAACCAGGTTCCTTAGCAAAGGTATTATCTGTGTTTGCTAAAAGAAACATTTCCTTAATTTATGAAGAAACGGTCGTGATTGAAAAAAATAAAACGGCAATATGTACAGTTATTGGCCCCAAGCCAGATAACCTTAATAGAGAGGAACTCGAGCAAATGCTTAAAGATGAAGGAGAAGCTCTTGAAGTTCAAATAATCCCATTAGAATAAAATCATTAAAACGAAATCGTTATTTTAAGTCTGATTTAATCATCTAGATTATATAAGATCTATATTTGAACAAAATAGATTTATAAACTAATTGTAATATTAACATTATAGATTTAGTAAAAAAAGCTTGATTCTAATGGCTAGGAAAAAGAAAAAAGAGGCAGCTAAAGAACTTGCTTCCGCATTAAAAAAAAAGAAAGCAGAAATAGAGGCCAAAAAAGACCAAAAGGTAACTCCAGTGTCTGCTAAACATACCGAAGAGGCTTTGCAATCATTATTGCATGGGATCTCGGAAGGGAAGGGCTTTTATAAGCGTGAAGTCAATAAAGAAGACAAAATCGAACCTCGTTTGACCATTGAATCAAAAAGCAAGATTGCAGAAGATTACATGATGGAAGATATTCCGATTTCTGAAAGACCATCAATTAAAAAACGAGAACCAATCAAATTACCTGAAGAATTAAAAGAAGAGGCAAAAGAAGCAGAACCTGAGGAAGAGATCACTAAGGCTAATATTTATGCAAAATTGGCAGAATTTTTTGAGGAATTCATGAAAGCTTATAATGAACGTTATAATCAATGGGAAAATAGCGTGGGCAACATATTAGCCATTCTTAGAAAGATGAGAAAAGTTACTAAAAAAAATACGGAAGAATTAGTTGAATCTTTTAATAATTTATTTGACAAAATCCAAGATAACTTACAGCAATTTAAAGTAAAAAGAGATGAAATTGAAAAAATTGCTGGTGTTGATATCTTAACCATGTCAGGGGAGTTTAAAAAGGTTCTGGGGTTATTGGAACTACAAATAAAAGAATACCAGTTAAAAAGACTTACTGATGAGTGTCTCCAACTGCAGAATTTATATCCAAATCTTTAAACCATGTTCCAAAAACAAATGTATTTTTAAATCACACTAAAATAAGCATCATGTTAAGTAAAGATAAGCAACTAAGGCCTCTAATTATAGATATAGGGAGCAATACTTTTAAAATGGGTTGGGCCGGAGAGGATGGGCCAGTAATCAGCGTGCCGTCAGTTTATGTTGATGTTAAAGACTATTTATTTGATTTAAAAGTTATTAAGGGATTTGAAGAATTATTTTTTGAAAAAGAAACAGATAATCATCTCTATGGTCAAGAAGCTTTTAAATATCAAAATATCTTGAAAATTCACGAATTTAAAAAAGAAAACAATTTTAACATTTTATCAAAATTCTTTCAATATTATTATGATAAACT
>SDNN01000046.1 GCA_004524425.1 Promethearchaeota archaeon | reverse complement strand
TCAAAAATCCTCTTTAACATTTTTTTTCAGCTTTTTTTATAAGATTTATTCGAAATTAACCCATCAAATAAGAAATATATTCATCGAATAAACGTCTTTTTTCTGATCATTAACGTTTTCTTTTTTCTAATTTTATATTAAAATAATTATCAACTTCCAAATAAAACAGGTCAGACTCTTCAAAATAAAAATCTAAAACATTAAAAATTCCTTGATATATCATGTTAATCAATAAAAATAGTAAAAAAATATTACATGTCTTCCTTGGTACTTCGTATTCTTTCCTTTGAAAGAAATTCATCTGTTAAAACTGTTGCCTGAAATATTCTTTCTCTTAAATAATCTTTAATTTTTAATCGTTCAATTGATCTTCCTCTATCTAAAAAATTGATTCCACATAGGACACTTGCTAGTTGAATGATTGAATCGATAATTGGTGTTTCTATTCCTAAAAAACTTGCTAATGAAGCAATAGGAACTAAACCTGTTGGAACGTCTTCAGTGAAATATCTTGTTATTAATTCTTTCGGAGCCTTAATATTATTATAAACTTCTAATTGTTGGATAGCATCATGTATGCAGTTAGCTTTTATTCCGTAACATTTATATGCCCATTTCTCAAATGGCATGTATTTTAAGCCTAAAACGCTAAATATTTCAGTTATTTCGCTTTCAACCTCTTCGAGAACGTGGCATACTCTCGTGGTGGCGCCCTCTTTATAAAATTTAAATGTTTTCCCAAAATCCATGGGTCCAGCATTAAATAAGGATATTGTAGGATGAAGTAACATTCCTATATTATTAAGAGTTAATTCTAAATAATTTTCATTAGATATTAATTGCGGAAATGTATTTTTTAATAAATCATTAATTAAATCAATATATTTTTCAGGAAAAGTCGAAAAACTTACTTTATTTTTAATCTTTAATATTCTTACCCCATTTCCAGGTAATTCCCTAGATGTAAAGAGAAGCGTCTGAGTCTCTCCTATAAAAACAGGAAATTTCCCTCTTACTTTATCAATTTCACGTAGAAATTCTACAGAACCAAATGTTCTTCCCGGATTTAAAATAATAACTTGACCTTCCTTCAAATGAGGTGCAATGTTTTTTGCGATGCTTTTGTGAGCAAATGCAGGAGTTACCACTAGGATTATCTCAGCATCTCTCACTGCTAATTCTAAATCTTGAGTAACTGTTTGTATTGGAAAAAATCCTTTTAATTCTCCTGTTGCCTCAATTCCTCCTTTTTGCTGAATTGCGCTAATTCTGTGATATGATCGGTTATAAAGTGAAACAGAATGTCCTTTAGATGAGAGATAAGCTGCAAATGCTCTACCACCTGATCCTGCACCAATGACGCAGAAATTCACTGATCCATCACCTTTTCAGCATGAAATATGTCCTCTGTTATACTTTTTGACGGAAATATATCGGGATAATTTGCAATTATGTCCTTTATTCTCTCAATTTCGTCTATCTTCCTTTGTCTAGAAGGATGCCATGAATAGCATGCTCCATCAATCATTTTAGTTTTAATGTTGCCTGCGGCAAATTCATTATTCTTTAGGTGAGGTGCATCAAAAATACCATATTTAACGATTCTGTTTAAAACATTATAATTTGTCCAAGGATTTTCTTTTTCTTTTGATGTTTTGGCCAGATAGGGAATGAGATTTATAATCCATTTTGCTTGTCTGACTAATTCTTCTTTTCTTTTTTCCAGATGTTCATCAATAATGTTAACTTTACTAGAATACATCCGATCAATAACTTGGTTTACGATATTGGAACTTTCTATAATATCCTCTGGTTGAGCAGCATGGCTAGCTTCAGAATGGGTTACAATATGAACTATATCAGGTTTAATTGTTAATTGAACTAATGTTGCTGCAGCTAAATGACCTTTTGCTTTTTGAAGATTTAATGGAAGACTTGCCAATCCCGTTCTAACTTGCTTAATTATGTTAAATTTATCATCTTTTAAAGTTTGAAGGAGCTCATTTTTCGCTAAAATTTTGGCAAGATCCATATCAAATGAACTGGAAGGCGGTGTATTAAACATGTATTGAGCAATGAAATGCTTAACTCCTAATCTCTTTGCTATTATTCCCGAAAGATACATATCTGCTACGGCAATGGCATCAGGTGCATTTCTTAGGCTCCAATGATGGGGATCATTTATTTCTACTGGAATATTATTTTCGCCATGCCATTTTATTGCTTCTAAATGTTGCCTTATAGATTCTTTTAATGATAATGGCCCCCTTTTATCCATTTGATTAAACCAAAATATTGGAATTGCTGCCCAGGCATTTTTAATTGTATCTCGATATAATTTGGCAAGTTTTATGAAATCACGGGTCCCTGCATATATTCTTAGTAAAGGATGGTTTCCTTGTAATCTTGCTTCATGAAGCTTTATGAAATCCCTTCTTGTTCTTATAGGGACACCTCCAGCACCAGATAATTCCATTTCTTGATCTTCCGGATGAAAATAGTTCGCTTGAGTATTTTGATCAGGAGCAATGGAAATTACGTCCAAAATATTTGAATTCGCAATTTCTTTTATTCCCTCAACAGTTTCATCTAAATTAGGTAACCCAAAATGTGCTCTGAGTATAGGATAAGGTTTTTTCCATTTAATTCGAGAAATCAAATCCATGGGAATTTCAGCATCATTTTCGGTACTATCCTTTTGGTTTTTTAAAAGAGATATTAGTTTAAATCTTGATTCGCCTCCTATAAAATATTGATCAAATTGATCAAATCCTTTTGCGATATTAACTACGTCGGGAGTTCCTGCAAAAAACAATTTCTTAGGTTTTTGCTTAAGTTTTTTATATTTTTCAAAGAAATTTTTTAATAGAGGTCTAACTGTTGAGGGGGTTAATCTATAACTTAAACCGACAATATCTGGTTTTAATTCTCGAATTGAATTTATAATTGTTGATAGAGGAGTTGCAGGCCCTAAAAATATACAATCATGACCTATTTGACTCGCAATATTCATGAAGTTATATGCACCCGCAACATGAACGCATTGTCCAATAGAGGCTGTTAATATCCTCCATTTATTAGTATATCCTAATTTATTATTTTTCATTTTTTACTTCACTTCTCAAATTGTAATTGAGATTTCTATTTCGATAACACTCTTGAAATCCTAAATGAAATAGGATTGTTATTTTATTTCAAGACGGGGTTAAATTTTGTAAATTCAATTAACCGCTTAGATTATACCATATATTTTTATTATTTTAGATTCGAACTCTTTTCTATGATATAATTGAAATGATTAACGACCGTTGATTAAAATTCTTGAATATTATATATCAAGCAACTTTTATATATTTTTGCTCGCTTTTAAATAAATCTGGAATCAAATTTTAATTAATTAAATAAATGTCTATTCATTTTAAGAGATATTTGATTGATGTAATGGGAAAGCATGATTAGTTATTCAATCAATAATTAAAATCAATTTTGTAAACTTGTACAATTTTATACTTATCTTGCTGAGATTGGATTGTACTCAAAAAGTTTAAGAATTAAGTTAAATTTTAGAGATTAATTCTGATTAAAAATTGTGTTATTTTAGTTTGACCCTTAATTACTGAATTTTTATGAAACTTAAAGCGGTGTAAAACTTTATAATATTCGCGATTAATCCTGTTCTGTATATTATCCTTCTTTTCTATATATTAAAAAAAAAATATCATAATAGAATCGCAAAAGTAAATAAAACCTTGATATTATTACTATAAATAATTAAAAAAGAGTGATTGAAACTTAATGAAAATTCACCATGAAGACAGAATAAAATATCAAAAAAGAAATAGATTCGATTTAAAACTAAAAACTCAGAAAAAAGAAATTCATCTCATGGGGGAATAATTTGGCGGGAATTTTCGCAGTTTTTAAGAAAAAACCTTTAAAGGAGTCTGTAAGAGAGAAATTACATAAATGCGCATTGAAGATAAAGCATAGAGGACCTATAAAAACCTTGAAATTCGATAGATTTCCTGTAAATATGATTTTCCATCAAAAGGTTAAAAATCTTAATGATAATAATCCTTTAAATCTTTATTTAGATAATCTTAACAGTAGTTTTATAGCAATAGATGGGCACATATATAATTTAGATGATATTGCCCACGATTTCTATGAATCAAATGAAATTTCAAAAAATAACCAAAATAACTTAAAAGTAATACTTGATGGGTATAATGAAATAAAATCTGAGATATTTAAAAAAACAATCGGGACTTTTAGCGGAGTTTTATATAACGGCAATGAAATGGTTGGATTTAAAGATAGAGTGGGAGCTAAACCATTATATTATTGCCATACAAATGATTTTTTCGCTTTATCTTCTGAATTAAAAGCACTCACTCCTCTGGGGGGTTATATTCGCCCCGTCTCTCCTGGACATGTTATTACTTCGAAAAAAGAACTCAAAAAATTTTACAGCTACCCTCGATTTATAACAAATTACAAATTATCTTCTCGAATAGTAAAAAAAATAGCATTAAAATTGAATTGTTTAGTAAAGATTGCTGTTTTAGACAACATTAAACCTGATGAACATATAAATGTTTTACTTAGTGGGGGAATTGATTCCACAATAATAACTCACAATGCAAAAGAGATAATAGATCATTTGCATGCTTATACTGTTGGAGTTAAAGGATCAAGAGATGTAGAATATGCAAAGAAATTTGCTAAATTAAATGATCTTGAGCATACGATATTAAAAATTACTTTAAGTGATATGCTAAAAATTTTACCTGAAGTAATTTATGCCTTGGAAACTTTTGATGCGGCATTAATACGTAGTTCCATTCCAATGTTTATGATTTCTCAGAAAATAAAATCTGAAAAAAATCCTGAGGTAATTCTTACGGGTGAAGGAGGAGATGAATTGTTTGGAGGGTATGAATATTTACAAAATTTTCAATCGACTTCTTCATTTCATAATGAGATAAAGAGTCTTCTAGAAATTGAACATAAGACAGGCTTACAGAGAGTGGATAGAATCCCTTATCATTTTTCTATTGAAGCAAGAGCTCCATTATTTGATAGTAGATTGGTGGATTATTCATTCAAAATTCCTCCAGAATTGAAGATTTTTAGAAGAAAGAATTATGGTATGGTGGAAAAATGGATTTTAAGAAAGGCTTTTGAAAAGGAAATTCCTTCAGAATTCATTTGGAGGAAAAAACAAAAATTTTCCGATGGGGCAGGATCTCAATTTCTAATACGTAATTACCTTGAAGATAAAATATCAGATGAAGAATTTGAAAACGAAAAACAGATTTCCCCTGGTATAACCTTGCGTTCCAAGGAAGAGTTATATTATTGGAGAATTTTTGAATCAAAATTTCATCCCCACAAAGATACGCTTTCAGAATTGGGAATTACTGGCACCTATGAGATTTAAATTAACATGAATCATAATTTTGAATTTTATTTTATTTTTATTTGATATAGGATAAGAAAGAGTTAAAAAAATTTGTTTTCCATTCATATTATAAATTAAATTTAAATTATTCCATTTTTAAGAATTCCAATGAAAAGTAATAAAATCGATCCTATTACTGCTGAAGTAATAAATAATTCATTTCATACTATTGCAGAAGAAATGGGAACAGCATTAATTAGATCAGCCTACTCGACAAATATTAAGGAGCGGAGAGATTGTTCGACCGGAATCTTCGATAGGCAAGGCAATTTAATAGCATTAGCAGAACACATTCCAATACATTTAGGATCAATGCAAGGGTTAATGACTGAAATCGTATATGATCTTGATAGTTGGAATTTCAAACCAGGTGATATCGTAATAGCAAACGATCCTTATCATGGAGGGGGTTCACATTTACCTGATGTAACTTTAATCCATCCTGTATTTTATGATACTGAATTGGTTGCATTCGTTACCAATATTGCTCATTGGTCAGATGTTGGGGGACGATATCCAGGAATCGGAACGGCTGGTGATTCTACTGAAATCACACAAGAAGGTCTTAGAATATCTCCTATTCGTATAGTTTCACAAGGAAAAATACAAAACAGGGTTTTAGAACTATTATTAATAAACATGAGATGTCGTGAAGAACGCTATGGAGATTTTAGGTCTCAGTTAGCCTCTTTGCTATTAGGTGAGAGACGAATAGAAGATTTATTTTCACGTTATGGTAAAGATACCATATTTAAAAGTGTTTCTGAAAATCTTAATCACAGTGAACGCATCTTAAGAAAAAGGTTGCTCCAAATTCCAGAAGGTGATTACTCCTCAATTGATTTCATGGATGATGACGGAATTTCTAATGAAACTTTGAAAATTTGTGTAAAAATTACTGTAAATCACGGTTATAAACCTTCAATTGGCTTGGATTTCTCAAAAACTGCTTCTCAAACTGCAGGAGGAATAAATATGGTCAAAGCTGCATTGAAAGCAACCGTCTTCTATGCAATAAAAGCAATTTGCGCTCCTGAAGTCCCATTCAATAGCGGTTTTCAGAGGCCAATCAAGATTTATGCCCAAAGAGGATCTCTTTTAAATGCAGAAGAACCTGCTGCTGTTGGAGGAAGAACTGATACTTGCCAAAGAGTCGTCGATTTAATAATGAGAGCTCTAGCTAGAGCTGTTCCTGAAAAAGTAGTAGCAGGGTCTAATGGAGCAACCACGGCAATTATATTTGGAGGAACAAAACAACTATCTGATAGGGATTTTGTCTATATTGAAGCTCTAGGTGGTGGAATGGGAGCACGTGCAATGAAAGATGGGATGGACGGAGTACAAGTTCACATCACAAATACTTCAAATCTGCCTATTGAAGCAATGGAGCTAGAATATCCCTTGCGAATATTAAGATTTGGACTAGTAATTGACTCGGGAGGACCGGGAAAATTTAGAGGGGGTATGGGAATCCAAAAAGATATTAAAATTCTTAAATCCTTAATCTTTTCTGCTCATTCAGATAGACATCAAATTAAACCTTGGGGTTTAGAAAATGGATTACCAGGTGCTAGTGGTAAATTTGTTTTAAATCCTAATACAGATAGTGAAAAAATTATTCCATCTAAAACATCAGGTGTAATTATGTCAGAGAATGATGTTTTGAGAGTTACAACAGCTGGAGGCGGTGGCTTCGGTTCACCTTTAGAAAGAGATCCAGTGAAGGTTAAAAACGATTTAATTTTAGAAAAAATTAGCCCTCGACAGGTTAAAGAAATATATGGAGTAGTCATTAACTCTGAAGGAGAAATTGACTTTAAGGCTACAAAAACATTACGCGATAATATCAAGGAGGCGAAACATTAATTAAAATCGCGATTGATACGGGTGGAACTTTTACCGATGTAATCCTTTATGATGAAGAGAATCATATAACGAAATCCTTAAAGGTTTCAACCAACTCTAATAATCCTGATTTTTCTTTCATTGAAGGGATTGTTCAGATATTAAAAAAAAATAATATGGAAGTTAAATATCTATCTGAAATAATCTATGCGACCACAATAGCAACAAATTCAATCTTGGAAGGTAAAATTGCTAAAATTGGCTTATTTGTCACTAAAGGTTTTCGAGATTTATTAGAAATTGGGAGGCAAACTCGTCCATCTTTATACAATTTAATGATAGATCGACTGCAACCATTAGTACCTCGTAACCGAATTAGAGAGGTTACTGAAAGAATAGATTGTGATGGAAAGGTAATCACCCCATTAAATAATTCAGATGCTGAAAAACAAGTATCATCCTTTAATAACGATGATATAGACTCTTTTGCGGTAGTTTTTTTATTTTCTTTTCTAAATTCTTTACATGAAGAATATATTGGAAATCTAATTAAGAAAACTTTTCCAGATAAATTCTGTTTTCTATCTGGCCAAATTTTACCTGAATTTCGGGAGTATGAGAGAGCAAGTACGACAGTTATAGCTGCAGCTGTAGCACCAATAATAAGCTCATATATTAAAAGAATTAATAAAGAATTGAGTAATCTTGGTTTAGTAAAAGATTTGCTTAAAATAATGCATTCAGGTGGGGGAGTATTACAACCAAACGAAGCAATTACTAATCCTCATATGCTTGTTGAATCTGGTCCAGCAGCTGGATTAATAGCTGCTGGAAATTTAGCAAAAAAATTAGAAATACAAAAATGTATCGCATTTGATATGGGCGGTACAACAGCAAAAGCAGGTCTTATTTTAGATGGAAAACCTAATTATACATTAGAATTTGAAGTTGGAGGCCCTTTCCATTCTGCTGGCTATTTCAATAAGACGGGATATCCATTGAGATTTCCAATTATTGATGTAGCTGAATGTGGATCAGGTGGAGGCAGTATTGCTTGGATCGATTCTGGTGGTCATTTAAAAGTTGGCCCTAAAAGTAGTGGAGCAAATCCTGGTCCTGCTTGCTATGGTAGAGGAGGTGAGGAACCAACGGTTACAGATGCCTATATAGTTTTAAATCGTTTAAATATGGATTCCCCTTTAGGTAATTTAATTAAATTAAAACCAAAACTATCAATTAATGCAATAAAAACACAAATTGCTAATAAACTGGGAATAAAGTTAGAGGAAGCAGCTCAAGGGATTATTTCCATAGCAAATGCTAACATGCTTCGCATCTTACATTTAGTCTCTGTTGCTCGTGGATATGATCCTAGAAATTTAACATTGATAGCTTATGGTGGTGCCGGGCCGTTACATGCTTTAGAATTATCAGAAAAAATGAACATCAAGAAAGTGATAATTC
This sequence comes from Promethearchaeota archaeon, assembly GCA_004524425.1. The sequence goes on along the minus strand of SDNN01000046.1, from coordinate 8,657 downwards.
CCAAATTTGCAGGATTATTTTCTGCGATGGGATTATTATTTACAGATTTGAAAAAAGATTTTGTTACCACCGTCATGAAATCTTTTGAACTAGAAAATTTTCCTCTCATAAAAGAGAAAATAGGTTATTTGGTAAATAAAGCAGAAGAATGGTTTGATATAAATAATATTTCTGCCGATCAGAGAGTTCTTACTATTTCAGGAGATCTACGGTATTCAAGGCAAAATTATGAACTCACAGTCCAATTTCCGAGTATCAAACTAAAGTATGATGATTTGAATACAATACAACAAGAATTTCACAACGTTCATAAAAAAACTTATGGTTATGCATCATCAAGCGAGACAGTACAGATAGTAAATTTGAGAATCATGGCTATAAAGCGTTTAAAGAAACCAGAACTTGATCATTTTAAAAATTCTAAAACATCTTTAAAAAATGCATTAAAGGGCAGTCGGTCAGTATATTTTTCGGAAGGACAATTAAACACTAAAATTTATGACCGAAATTTACTAGGGCAAGGAAATTTTATTGAAGGACCAGCTATTATTGAAGAAAACGAATCTACTACATTAGTTGGATCTGGAATGGAAGCCAAAGTTGATAAATTTGGAAATTTAATCATAAAAAAAGCTTACTAATAAGAAATTTGGACATTATCTGCCATTTTCCTTCATTTATTTACAATATTTATTATTGATTTAAAGAATTTAGAAATAAGTATTAAAAACAAAGGATAAATTTCTAAATAAAGTAAAAAACCTTATCATACTATCTTTCTAAATTTATAAAAATATGAGAAGAAGATACACTTAATTAATATATATTTAAAGTAATTTTTAGAAATCTTCGTGAAATATCATGCTTTTAGATAATCTCAATAAAGAAGAATTAAAAAATCTCTTGATAAAGAACTGGATGACGCATGATGGAGCTTGGTTTTTAAATAGCTACCTTCGTTTCGGAATTAAAGAAGCAAATAAACTCAATAAAGGAGCAATAAAAACATTATCCACATTCGAAATAAATAGAGTCAAAAAGCTATCTAAATTAGGAGACAGAAAGATATCTAATTATGAAGAATTGAAAAATTTCGTAAATGATGCGTTTAGTGTATTAAAAGGAGACTTCATGGATTTTCATTATTCTTTCCCAGGAAATAATCGCATACATTGGGAAATGGGAAGATGTTTTGCTTATGAGGGAATGAAGAAGCTTGGCGTTGAAAAGAAATATGATTGTGGCGTGATTTATCGAGTAAGTTGTTGGCTGAAAGAAATGGGATTAAAACATAAGATTGAACCCAAAATTAAAAAATGTCTATTGAACTTTCAGGATAAATGCAGTGGAGATTTTATTGTTTCTTTTGAATAGATTTTATATTATAGTTTATTACCATAAATGGAGCAAGAATAGAATCGCAGATGATTAATAAGATAATTCTCAAGATTTAATTAATTCTTTAAATGGAATTATGAAGGTTTTTGTATAATATGATTGAGAAAATGAAAAGCACATCTATGATAAATGAGAAATTTGAATTTAAATGCGTGCAGTGTGGTGAATGTTGTAGAGCTGGCTTTAAAGTAACTATTAAAAAAGAAGATGTTAAATTATGGAAAGAATTGGAAAAATCTGAAATATTAGAACATCTAAAATTAGACCCGGAATGCATTTCTTTAAAAGAATTCAATTATCACATGGATAAAGATGGAAGTGCTGTTATGAAAAGTAAAATGTTAACTAATTCTAATAATTTGAACGTAAAATTAAATAATTTAGTCGATTTCATACACAAAAAGCATGATTACCAAGGAAGTGGTTCATATCCGCTAGATTATTTCACCATCATTCCTAACATGAGAAATAATCCTATATTGATCCCAAAATCTTATGAGATCATTTTGGAAGGCATGAAATTAGGGTTAAACTATATCATAAATTTAGATTCAAGAGGTTTTTGTCCATTCTTAAAATTGAATTCATGTATCATTCATGAATTCAAACCTTTTGATTGCAAGAGATTTCCCTTTGGATACAATGGAAATTTAAGGAATGACAACTATTTTCTTGCCTTGTGTAAGGGTTTAAAGAGAAAAAATTCAAATGAGTTATAGAATTTTGATCCGAATTTCTATTTTTATTCTGCTATTCTAATGTTACTTTCTTCAAATCCTTGTTTGATCAGTAATTTTTTTAGCTTAAATCGGTGGTCACCTTGTACTTCGATAGTATTATCACTAAAAGTACCTCCCGATGCACATTTTTTTTTTGCTTTGGTACTCAGGTCATCAAGATCGATATTTATTTGACCCTTAAATTTGACGACCGTGACTATTTTTCCCCACCTTCTCCTCTCTGTATATATTAAAATCTCTTGATCCTCGGCTTCCAATTTTTCACACACACATAAATCCCTTGGAAAACCGCAAATAGGACATATATCTTGTTCTTTTATTATTTTATCTCCTCAATAATTAATAAAATAAATTAATTTTTTTCTTTAATTGTGTTTAAATCAAAATATTCATCTAAAGATTCCAAATCTAATATCTTAGACCATTTATGTAAAAATTTAGTTGTTTTTTTTGACATTTTCTCCTTTTCTAATAAATTGTGATATTTTTCTTCTGCGTCTTGAACTTTATACTTAACATAATTATGCATGTCCGCATTCTGCCGATGAATCCTAATATAATGTTTTGCCTGTTTTTTGGCGGTTTTTTCTGCTCTCGTAAGTTCATATTTTCCCCGAAAATTATGCCAAACCTCATCATTAATGGGGGGAATAACAAAAATAGGAATAATGTATTTTTTATCTTGATTGATATTTTCTCTTAAATAATCTGCAATCTTTTCTTCAAAACCATTGATAGATAGTAATATGAGGCGGGCTTTAATTTCTCTATTTTCTGATTTAATACTTCTATTTAAAGAATCAAGGTACTTTCTCACTTCTTCCGATAATTTCATGACTTTCATCAATCTCATGGGTTTTGAATTTTTATTAGCAAGGATGAGATTAATCCATTCTTTCGACATGGTTTCTTGATTTTCTTCCTCTTTATTTGAACTTGGTTGATATTCTAACTTTTCTACTGCTATTAAATCAACGATTCTCTGATAATGCTCTCCAGGCAAGGAGAAGTCATAATACTCATAAGTTTTTACAAAATTTCCATTGTATCCTAGTATATTTGATTCAATTTTTTTTAAATATGGGTCATAGATTTTTTTCCACTCTTCCCAAGATCCATCCTTGTTAATTATAGAAAAAGGATATTTCATCAAATCATCATTATATTCAAAATCATTAGCAAGATTCTCCAATACTCTCTCGAAAATATCACGTTCCATGTCAAGTAAACCCTTCTTTAATTGTAAGCTTTTAAAAAGCTTTAATTTGAAATTTTCAAACGAATCCATGGAAGTTTCAATTTTTAACTCTTTAATTAAATCATTTATATAATCTTGTATCATTTTTGAATTATTATCTTCATCAGGTAATTCTTTTGTAGTTTTTGGTCTTGCTACATCAATGCAAATGAAAAATCTATTCCTCTTCTCATTTATTACGCCCCATATTATGATGATATTTACTTTGGAGTCCATGGCAGTGATTAAAAAATGACTATTGACTACTTGAGAATTGTTAAATATCTCATATTGAGATTCAAGCGACCTTACGACATTTTTATATACTTCATTTATGGGCAATACCCTTTCAAAAACTTTTATCCTCATTATTTTTTCATGTAATTTTGTTGTTCATGAATAATTACTCTATTAATTTCTCGAGTATAGAATTTAATTCTATTAGTCTTGTTCATTTTGTTCAAAAATCTTCGGATTTGCCGTCGCGCAATTGGACGGAGTTTATTCGCATCAAATTTTAGAATTTTTTCATTAGGTATTAAATTTCTTTCTTTTGATCGAGAATTATTATTTTTTTCATTCTTCTCTTCTTTAAATTCTTTATGCCTTTTATAAATTTTTCCTCTATAATGATATCTTTTACATTTGGTACAGTAATACCTTTTCAACTTGATCACAATAAATATTATTTATTCAAATTTCCGATTAAAAATTTTACATTACTTTCATTATGGGTTTGTTTGGTGTTTAATCACTTTAGTGAATTTATAATCATCAATTAAATCACCATCTAATGCTTTAATATTACCACAAACATTACATTCAAGAACACTTTCCTCCGATAATTTCGATGGAAGCATCATTCCTCCACATTTATCACAAAAATCAAACATGATTTCTCAACTCCTTTTTTATTATTTGTTTAAATAGTTTCATGTGCTTGTTAAAATGTTTTTTACTCTAATTTTTACACCTCAATCTCTCATTAATTGAGCTCTATACATTAAAGAATAAACCATACCAACAGCTTTTTCAATCAATTGAGGCCTAAAGTTATTAATTAATTAAAAAGATTTTAAAATAGTTGAGGTAAGAGAATTATAATTCAAATATTTTCCCAAATAATTAAAATGTTATAAAATATTTAATTTTTTCTGTTCAATGTAATGATTTTTTATTTTTAGCTTGATAATTAAGCTAATTTTATTCCTTGCATTCCCTTTTTCTATTTGATTTTAATCATATTCTAAAGATCTATAACAGAACCACCAATCATAGCATCTATAGGTCTCAATGCGCTCTCTGGCAGATTCTTCGTCTTTAGGGGGCGGAATAATTACTTGTTTTCCTATTAACTTGTTATTTGGCCAATTAGCTGGAATCGCCACTTTCTCTTTGTCTGCAATTTGAATTGCTCTTACAATCCTGATAATTTCATCTATATTTCGGCCCAACTCTTGAGGATAATACAAAATTATTCTAATTATTCCCGCTGGATCAACTAAAAAGACTGCTCTTACTGTATTAGATCCTTTTCCTGGATGTACCATTCCAAGTTTTTTTGCAATTTCACCATGATCTGCGATAATTGGAAATGGAATTTTAACTTCCAAATTATCATTTATCCATTCAGTCCATTTCATGTGAGCAAATACTTGATCAATTGATAATCCTATTAATTCACAATTTAATTTTTTGAACTCTTCAAATTTTTCCGCAAAAGCCACGAATTCAGTGGTACAAACAGGGGTAAAATCTGCTGGATGGCTAAACAATATGAACCATTTTCTCTTATAGTCTTTGGGCAAATTTAAGATCCCGTGAGTGGAAATAGCTTCAATCTCGGGAAATTCATCACCAATTAAAGGAAAACCTCCTAACTTATCTGATTTATTAATTTTTCTTCACCTACTTATTTTAAAAATTACTATAAATGAATCTCTTTTACTAATAATTAAAAAACTTACCCACTTTCTAATTGAAAAAGCTTAGAATCAGTGGGAATATAGAACTTGTCCTTCTCTTTAATAACAACACTATGAAAATATTCTGCTAAGCCTAAAAAACCCTTGATAACAGAATCATCTTCCTCATATTTGAATTTAACACTTATTACGGCAGGTTTTGAACTAAATTTTACTTTATCATAGACTCTTTCATCTATTAGTGGTACTTTTAATTCATTAATAGCTTCATATACCTGCTTAATAAACATCTCATCTTTTCCCATAACAACACACCTCCAATTTATATTATATTAAAAGTTTTTATTATAATTTTAATAGATTATTAACAGTCTTGGAATTTTTTTGAATAAAGAAAATCCCCGTTTTTATTTAGTTTATCTTAATGGTCGTCTTAAGATAAAATGCAAATAGCAATCAGAACCATTTAGCAAATTTAATTTTTAAAATTTAATAAACTAAATATGGAATCTTCTTGAATCTCCAAGATAAATGATTATCAAATCATGTTTTTATCTAAATATTTAAAACAATTTATGATTTTTAATTTTTAGTGATTTTTAAAAAAATGGTATAATTTTTATTAATTCAAGTTAATTCAAATGACTTGGAATCATTACTTGAGAATTTTTTTTATATGGTTTTAAAACTGTTATAATTTTTGAAATGAATCCAATTCATTTAATCTTGTTTTTTAATGATTTAATTCCTTTTTTTTTATGTTTTGATTTTGTTGGGTGATATATTATTGATTTTGGCGAGATTGCCATCCTTTCAATACCCGTAATGAATGAAAGACCACTAAAGGTCTTTTTCATCCCTAAGATTAATTCATGAATTATCACTTTCCTGTTAACCTCTCCAATTTCATTTACCTTAACTAACAGAGAGAGGGAAATTAAGCCTATAAAAAATGCAAATAAGAAATAAAAATCAAAACCCTGTAAATTTAACGTTTGGAATGATAAACTTCCGTTAGGAGAAGCCCAATTTAAAGTCCAAGAAAGTTCTGAAGCTTCGAAATAATCGGCAAAAATTCCACCTATAATGGGTGATATTCCTAATGCCAGAGAAGTAAGTGCTGATGCTACCGCCAGATAAGGGTTACCTTTTCCTTTTGGGGCTAATTTAAGGCTGATATTTTGAGTTGCTAGTAAAATCCCTGACATTGAGATTCCCATAAAAACGTGAATAATAACTAATAATGGGATGGTAAGCAAGTAAATACCAGGTAAAGTGGTAAATGTCCACGCAAAAATACAAATAATGTATAACGGGCAACATAAATTAAGGACTGATTTATTGCTAAAATTATCGATTAATCTTCCCCATATTCTTAAGAAAATGACAATGGTAAGTTGATTTATAATGGTAAGAATTATGACCAAAGTGATGGTGAATTCCAGCTTTTTTAACATGTACACGGTAAAAAATGGAGTTGCTAGATTGATGGCAAAACTCCATACCCCTAAAAAAATAAGTAATTTTCGATAGTTTTTATCCTTGAAGGGTTGAGATATGGTTCTTAAGAACTTAATTTCAACTTCGGGTTTGATCATTTGAGGTTCTGAGATGTTAGAGATAAAATAAATACTTATCATTCCAAAAAGAAAAGCAATAAAAAAGAGAACGGAATATCCATAAATCTGTTGTTTTAATTTATTCAAGACAAAATAATCAATAAAAAGTGCAGCTAATAGACTCGCGAATAAAGAAACAAGGGAAGAAAGCGTCATTCTTCTAGAATAAAACGCACCTAATTGATTGATAGGGATAGTGTCATGCATCCAAGATGCCCAGGCAGTGTGACCTATAGACGCAAAGACAGACTGGATTATGAGAAAGATAATTAAGAAAATGAGTCCAAATTTAATGGAAAATAGAAAAGGGATTAAAGCAATCGAGAGAATACTGAGCCGATATAAAATGAGTGAAAATATCGTAATAGCTCGGCGTTTACGCTTTTTCTCTACTAGTTGGATGGAAAAGATTTTTAATACTTGGAGTAATGAGGGGATTGCTACAATTAGACCAATAAGGAAATTATTGGCACCTAATAATAATGCGAAAGCTATTAAAAAAGGCCCTGTACTTAAGACTACCATGATTTGAGACATGTAGCCATCAATTGTAATATTTCTAAGACTTTTCTCAAGTTCTATGGTATTTAATGAATTTCTAGTTGTAAACATTATTATTTAATTGTCAAGAATCCTTCCAATAACCTTAATTATTAATTAATTAATTATTTGATAAAAATTTGACATTTTTCTTCAAATTTTATATTCTCTGCCATGATTATATAAATAGAACTAGAAATTACCTTCAAAATTTATGAGATCCCTATTAGATTAAATGGCTTAGAGCATTTTCATGCTATTTCTATATACGCGCCATGCCCATGTAAATGAGTAAGCCTCCTGTGATCGATAGAACTATGCCAAAAAAGCCGATCACCATCCTTAAAGGCTCATAGTTTGAATAATTAGCGAACATTATAGCGTACATTAAGACGGAAAGAAAGCACATTCCAATCAAATAACAAGACCATCTTTGTTTTATCTCGGTATCTCTAAATTTTCTAAATATTTTAAAGGATAATGCTAATCCAGGACCCACAGCAAAAAACGTGACTATAATGATCAAGTATATAAATAGATTAAAACTCCATATTGGTCTCCAACCTGTCTGCTCATTAATTTTTACACCATTAGGGATCATTAAGATGCCCAAAAGAATAACGGCATATATTATTATAAGAGTATATTGTTTTTTTCGGTTGAATTTTACTTTAGATTTCAAAATTAATATATTAAAAATTAAAAAAAAAATAGGAGATAAAAATATAAAGAATAAGGTTAAATAATACAAAATCAAAACTACCAACTCATCAACTAGAAGGGCATATATGAAATTAATAAAAAATCCCGTTGCTGCGGATATAAAAAACATGCTAAGCATGAAATTCTCGTTCTTTGCATCTCGCTTTAATATTTTGTAAGCGATTGTTACAAAAAATAAAAATACCAACCCTTGTACCACGTAAACGGTTAAAAAGCCTATAAGTGTAAATTCAGGTATTTCCATGGTCTAATTCCCCTATAAGAATATCCTAATCAAGATATCCTAATAACCTTCTTATTATTTCCCTTTAGAAGATTTTTGTTTTGTTGGTTATATATTAGACCTTAGATATTAATAAAAGTATCATTTCATGAATAGCATCATGCTCTTTTAATCGAATTTTTTGAATGATAGAAAAAATAGTAAAAAAAGAATTCAAGATAAATTTCAACCTCTTCTGACTCCTCTAATGTT
>SDNN01000045.1 GCA_004524425.1 Promethearchaeota archaeon | reverse complement strand
TGTTCGAAAAGTTCCGTGTACCCCCCAGGGAATTGTCTTGCAAAGCGCACGAATGAATTCTTGCTAATTCTTCGTGCCTCAATGTTATAAGTTTTACCGCTCTTATCCTTCAAGTAATATACCGCTTTTATCGGGCTATTAAATTTATCATTATCGTTGATGGTTTCAACCTCAAATTCGATCAATGGGAGGGCACCATTTTTATCGCATATGGATCCAGAAAGATCTACTGAATTTGTTCTATAATCTTTTCGCATCCCACAGTTCCAGTCTTTAAACTGAAAATGGGTGGCATACCACTTTTCAAATTCATGCCAATCTCTATAACCCCAACTTTTATCTCTTTGCCCATAACCACTCATTTTGATCGATTTCCCATCCTTAAATGAGAGTTCCCCTGAAATGATCCCTGAAGCTTCAAAATGACGATGCCACGAAGCAGAAGAATCCCTCCCGAAATCATATACATAAAATCTCATATCAAAAATTATATTTAAGTGAAGTTTTCTGCCTCTATACTCTATTTGCCAGGTTTGAAGAGGTTTGATGCATTTATATGAAAGTTTTTTATCGGTCAGCATTTCATCCACCTTATCCGTAAATTGCTGTGTTTCTGGTTCTCTATAATAAAATTCTCGTTTTCCATCATGGAATAGCAAAAACACAAATTCACGTCTTTTTTCATTAGGTAATATCCCAATTGTGGAAAATCCCGAAATTTTATTATCAAGATCAACCCAATTCCAATAATATGCTTCTCTCCATTTTTCTTCTTCACTGGGTTGATGAAAATAATCGTCTGTTATATCAAATTCCGTCTCTTTTATTTTTTTCATGTTCTCAATCCTCCGCTATATAATAAAGTGATGGCCCTTCCTTTCTCTTCTTCGCCTTACTCCTGAAATGTCTCGTGATTCCTTTATCAAAATCAGTTTCCAAGAATTCAGGCACGTATTTTGTCATGGTTTTTTCAGTCAAATCCCAATTGATTTCATCAGTGATTCCAACAAAATTGGTATAACGAGCATAACCATAACAATATGCATAAGCCCCAGCAATCAACCTCTGCTTTCGATCCCATTTTGTGAATTTAAGGTATAATTCTCTCATGGCTTTATTCGAGTAATCAAAAAATGGTTCTAAAACATCAAATCCAAGGGGAAATACGTCATCTCCTTCACGGGTAAATAAAGCTGCTCCAGTAACGTGATCTCCCCAATTCACGGGATCCGTTCGCATCGTGGCAAAATTATCCACCACAGCATCAACATTTTTTAACCGATAGGCAAAGGCAATGTTGTCATGTGGCGCCTTTGCTTCCGTTTCAGACCAGGGGAAGTGGGGTTTTCCACCAGCGTATAAATGTGAAATTTCTCGAAATATCAAGATCTCCTGATCATTGATTCGATAAGGGCCATGGTCGCATAGCTTAGCTCTTGCTTCACATTCATCTAAAAACGAAAGAACCTCGAGATTGGCCATCGTTCTTCTAATTTTATGCGCTTCATCTTGCGAAACGTCTTTAATTTGATCAATTGACCAAGTAACGTCTGGATCGTACAGCGCAATGTTTGCAGATCCCCCATTTTCCTTTATTTCATCAAGAGTGGCGACAAATAACTTACCATTCTGATAATATGAAGAAGCTAGCCTCTTCCAAAAATCCAAAACGAACATGGTTTCTTTCCGTTTTTCCATGCTTTCATATTTTGGATCATCTCCTTTTCGATAAATATCTCCCATTCTGCCTTCCATGTAATATAATGGAATGTAATTGAGCGTTAAAGCTTGAAGTTCAGATAGAATCTTTCTTGATTTCTTTCCCATTTCTTCTGGAGTCGTTTTTGCCGCAACTTTTTTTAAAATATCATGCAACATTTCATAAGAATTATAGAAACTCACGCATATATAAGCAGTCACCGGGAACAGCTTAGATTCCAAGAGAGTACGATTCAATATTTGATATTCAAAAATTTCATTGACGTGAGCTATCAGTTCATTTGTTTCTTTTATATCCATGGTTATAAATCATTTAGATTGTTTATAAAAATTTTAATATAGTTTTCATTCTACCTTAGATAATATATATTTAAGCAATAGAAACACATTTTAATATATTATAAAATTAAATTAAGTTGCATGTTTTTAAGGTATTATCATCATTAATTAGGGGATATTATGGAAAAGATAGGAGAAGGTCTATCCTGTTCATCTAAATCAGAAGCAACGGGAGAATTTATTTATATTAAAACCGTGGAAGATGTCATAGATCTATTTGATTCTGCTAAAGGTAAGATTTGTATAGTAGATGAAGCAGGTACAACAACGCTTAGCCCCATCTTATCCGAATTGTCTGGCGTTTTATGTACTACGGGCTCTGCAGGATCGCATCTTGCAATAGTATCTAGAGAATTCGGGCTTCCTTGCATCATGTCATGCAAGTTCAATAATATAAAAACCTTGTCTGAACTGGATGGTAAAAAAGGAAAAATCAAGACTGAGAATGAAATGAAGGGAATTATTTATTTAGTAAATTAACTTTTAATATTTTAAGCAATTAAACCTTGTGACGGGCAAATGAATTTCATACACTTTTTTGACGAAATAACAAGAGATCACCATTTATTAGGAGGAAAGGCTTCAAATATAATAAAATTACAAGGATTAAATTTAAAAATTCCTGATGGATTCATTATTAATACCAATTTTTATGATGCTTTTTTTAATTTTCATGGGCTAAGAGATAAATTGAAAAAATTCCTCGTTGAGAAGCTTTATCCAAAAAAAATAATTGCTCTTTCAGCTCAGATTAGGAACATGATCACCCATGCAAGTTTACCTCGAATGTTACTTGAAGACCTTCAAGTAGCGTTTAAGACATTAAAAAATCATATAGGAAAGCACTCTCCAGTTGCAGTAAGATCCTCGGCAACGATAGAAGATTCATCACAATTCTCATTTGCAGGACAAGCAGAATCTTATTTATACATACATGAGTTTGAAGAATTATTAACATCACTAAAAAATTGCTGGTCTTCTTTATTCTCCCCCCAAGCTCTTCTCTATTTAATTCAAATGAAACAAAAAGGACTCAATTTCTCCTTGCTTGACATCAAAATGGCGGTCATTGTGCAGAAGATGATAAATTCTCACATATCCGGCGTGTTATTTACAACTAATGTATTGAATAACAAACACCATGAGATGATGATAAATTCAACCTGGGGTTTAGGGGAAACCATAACTAATAATACCATCAATCCTGATTTATTCATTATAAAAAAGAAGGAACATCAAATTATCAAATTTATATTAGGCGAAAAAGAGCAAAAATCAATTAAAAATCCTCATGGATCATTCACTCACTTAGTCGAAACAGAGCCCGAGTTAAGAAACAAGGCTTCACTCTCTCACGCTCAATTGCGTCAGTTATGTGAGTTAGGCTTGAAAATTGAACAAGCTTTTGAATGTCCTCAAGATATCGAATGGGCAATTGAAGACGATCATATTTATATCTTGCAATCTCGTCCCATTACTACCTTGCAGGAAAATAAAGAGCAGATTCCCCTCATTTAGCCGTATTTCGCTTTTATTGTTTTAATTTTTTGATTGTGTCAACATAACAAAAAAAATTACCAAAGTCTGACTTTTTAAGGAAATTCTCTGTTTACTTATTCATAACCTCCTCAAATTACATGCCAAGGTTATCATTCTAAAAATCAAATGACCAAAAGGTGGCAAAAATGGAAGTACAAGATCTCTTTAATAAGATATATCACAGAATATGTGATGTTGAGGTTCCACACTTAGCATCCACTAAAGCTTTTGTTTTATTCACCAAGGGTGGGATTCCACTGACTTCATCAACAGCTACGGATGTGTTACATGGGGGATTATTCTCAGCCATTACTAACTTTGCTCGAGAAAGCTTTCAACGTGAGCTCAACCACTTTAAAATTGGAAATCACGTGTATCTATTTAAAAGAACTGAGCACCTTTTAGGTTCTTTAGTTATTGAATCTAATGATGAGCTTGATCCAAAATTCATTAAAGTAGGATTACATGAATTGCTTGAATATTTGGAAAGAAATTGCCCAGAATTTCAAACTGAGATTTATGATAGTAAAAAAATTGAAGAACTCATCATTCAATACATGAATTCTTTATTATAACCGTATTCATTAGGCATTTAAATGATTTTGACAAAAGAAGTGGAATAAAAATGACCATATAATCTCATTTATCTTGTTTATTTTTGAACATTTGTAATAGCTTTTCAGTGATAGAGTTAATCAGCTCATCAAATTTATCAACATCCGGTTTAATCTCTTCTTTTATCTCTGAATTTAATTCGATTGCTTTTTTAATAAATTCTATCCCGTCATGATACTCATTTTTCTGAATATAGAGCCTTCCTAAAAACAACCATGCTTTCGCGAGTTGTGGATTAATTTCAGTTGCTTTTTTATAACTTTCTATTGCCTTTTCAACATCATTCATGTGCGTATAGACGTTTCCGATTCGATACCACCCTACAGAGAACTCATCGTTAATTTCTAGTGCTCTATTACATGATTCAAGAGCCTTTTTTAAATCATTTTTTAATTCATATGCCAATCCCATATCGCACCAGGCGTTGATATGCTTGGGTGCTAAATTTACTGCCTTCTTATAAAAATCAATTGCCTGTTCATACTCTTTTTTCCCGATATACGCATTTCCCATGTTATAATAAGGTTCGGGATAATCTTCATCCAAATCAATTGCATGTTTACAACTTTGGATAGCTTTATCGAAATTCTTATTTTTTAAATTCTTTTTTGCTTCCTTATTTAATTCCTCGGTATATAGCTTGATTATGTTTCTTCGCTCCTCCTCTTGCAGTTCTTCATTCTCTATGGTCTTTGCAATTTCTATGGCTTTTTCGAATTCTACATAGCCATCCTCAAATTTATCTTGATCCGTTAATGACAGTGCCTGTTCATTTAGGAATTTTATCTCTTTCGAATGAACTTGATCTATGGCGTCTTTGATTTCTCTTATTTTTACCCGTTTTCTCGTAAGATCGGTTATTTTATCAGCGTCCTCCAAGGCTTTTTGTAAAGCCTCTAATTCTTTTGAGAATTCTTTCTGCTGGACCATTAAGGATCCTTCAGAGATGAGCTTTTTAATCTCAGCTTCTCTCAATAGTTCATTAACTTTCTTAACGGTCTGGTCCATCTTTTCCGAGACGTACATTTTGTTTGAGATGCTTAAGGCGTTATCAAATTTTTTTAATGCTTTATCATATTCTTTTTCCTCCAAAAGTTCCTTTCCTTCCTCTAAGATTTCATTAATTTGCCCTGAATAAATCTCATTAACAAAATTTTTAATATCATCTATAGCTTTATTATCCTCCTCTGGACATGCCATGTTTTTAGCGATACTCAAGGCAGAATACATCTCACTCACAGCTTCTATGTATTTTTTGTCTTCTTTTAATTCTTGCCCTTTCTTTTTTCTCACGTTTATTCCTGCGGTACACACGTTGTCAATTAATCCCGAAATTTCATTAATAGTTTTGGTTTTCATCTCTGAATCAATCATTTCATGAGCCAAATCCAAGGCCTTTTTGAATTCGGCAGCTGCCTCATTGACTATATTGACCGATTCCTCATAATTTTCTTGTTGAATGATTTCAAGTGCCTTTTCCTTTATTGGTTCTGTTTTCTTTAATAATAATGGATTCATTAACCTACCAATTTTATTTAACATCTCGTTCTTTAATTCTGAATCATGCATTTCATTAGTGATTTCTTCTGCATTCTTCAGTTCTGATAACGCACGTTCTGAAACATTCAGGTCAATTAATTCATCTCCTTTTTTAATGAGAGGATCAGCTTTTTCTGCATAAATTTGATTAATTTGAGTTTTTATTCCAGAGATTTTATTATTTTTCTCAAGAGAATCATCCATTTTTTCGCACGATTCAATTGCATTTTCATAATTTTTTATTGCTTCGTCAATTTCATCACTTTGCTTTAGATCGGAGGCTTTTTTTATTAATGAATTTGCTTTTTCTAAATGAGTTTGGTTAATAAGATTCTTGATTTCATTGATCTCCTTAATTTCGGAAGCTTTTTTGTAAAGATCCTTAGCATTATCCAATGCTTTTTGAAAAACTATTAGTGCCTTATCAAAATCATTATCAGATTTAAGCTGGATTCCTTGTTCTATTAATTCTCTTAATTCAACTTCACTTTCATTAAAATTAATCAATCTAGCATTGGTATTTTTTAACTCCGAATTCGAAATATTTTCATTTACCTCAGTTGCTTCCTTAAGCATCTTATGCGCATCATCAAATTTTTTATGGTCCAGCAATTCCTTTACCTTGTTTAAAATGTCGTTTAATTTCTTAGAATAGGTTCGATCTATTTCTTCTACGATTTTATCGACTTCTGCTTCTCGCTCATCGTATTCTTTTATATTTAATCTCAAATATGTAATGCCTTCTCTGAATTTTCTGACAGCGTCTTCATAATTCTTCTGATTCTTTAAATTATATGCTTCTTTTTGGATTGATTTCAATTTTTTTGTGGTTTTTTTATCCATTCTAATCCGCCCTTTCGTTATTAGTACTTAATTCACATGATTTCTTATTAATTGCTTTTTGAATATAATTAAGAATTTACTATACTAATTTAAAATTATAGTTTATGAGATAAACAAAGATGAAGAAGGATTTTCTCTTTAATTTTTTTTTTAAAAGAATTTTTTAATAAATTCCCCGATTTTTTCAATTCCTTCTTTACCTTCAGGTGTCATGGACGCAAAAGCTGCAAAAACATGCGGCATGTCCTCCCATGCATCTAATTCAATTTTAACGCCAGCTTTTTCAGCCTTTTTTGCAAAACGGATTGAATCATCAAGCAATATTTCAGCGGTTCCAACTTGAATAAAAATTGGAGGTAAGCCTTGCAGATTCCCGTACAACGGAGATATTAAAGGATTTTCAGGATCATTATCTCCAATGTATAAAGCTGCATAGAAATCTAAATTATATGCTGAGGTAAATGGATCAATTTTAGCATTTTTCCTGAATGAATCACCGGTGAAAGTTAAATCTATAAAAGGTGAGAGACAAACTGCTGCTATAGGTAAATCTATTTTCATATCTTTTATTTTTAAAAGAGTCGCTAAGGTCAAGCCACCTCCCGCAGAATCCCCTGCTATAATGATTCTTTCAGAAGGTATTCCCACCTCTCTCATTAACCATTCATATGCATTTATTGCATCTTCTATTGCTGCTGGAAAAGGATGTTCGGGAGCTAATCCATATTCAATAAGAAGTAATCGTGCCTTGGCAACTCGACAAATTCTCGAAGCTAGTTCACGATGAGTTTGTATGGACCCTCCAATATAGCCGCCACCGTGCAGATATAGGATGACATGATCCTCCCTTGATTCTGGGGTGGAAATCCAAGCCGAGGTCATTCCATTTAAATCAAATTTTACTAAATTAACGTCCGGAGGAAGGCTCACAAAAGTAGATATCTTTTCCAATCCATTCCGTAAAGACTTTACTCTATTTTTGATATCAAGCTTCCTATTATTCAATAATACTTTAATGACTCTTTGCATCTTCTTGCTGACAACCATCTTAATTAATCCCCTTTTTGTCTTATAAACGTAATGAATCTTATAAAGATATTTAATCAAGGTATTTCTGAATGAACTCCCACATGATGGTATTTACTTTTTCTGGATCTTCGACAATGAATCCATGCCCTAAATCCTCAAATACCACTAATTCGGAATTGGGAATTCTTTGATGTAAATAATCAGATTCTGACGGGTCAATCAGGACATCCCCAGTACCGACTATGATAAGTGTTGGGACCTTTATTTTGGATAAATTATCACGAGTATCATGCGTTTTGTTGATAGCAGCTGCTTGATTCGTGAAATCTTGTAAGGATGGCGGATTGTCCAACATTATTGTTTGTTTTAAATTTTCATATAATGCCTTATTCTTTTTTAAATTAGCTATAAAATTATTTGAAAATAATGACTTGAGCTCCCTTTCAAAAGCTTCATCTAAATCCATGCTTTCCCTTAGTTTCCACTCTTCAATTAATTGCTCTGACCTCCAATATGCTGACGTGGCACATAAAATTAACGTTTTAACCTTTTCGGGGTATTTTAATACAAAATTTTGTACTATCATTCCCCCCATGCTGACTCCTACAAGATGGATTTTTTCGTCAATTTCTAAATAATTTAGCAGATCGTTAAGGTCTTCAACAAACATGTTCATTGTATATTCATAATTTGGCCTTGAACTCTTCCCTACACCCCTATTATCTAACGCAATAACCTTCATGCGTTTTTTAAAAAAATTGGTTTGAAGCGTCCATCCATCTAAATTCGATCCAAGACCTTGAACCAGTATTAAAGGTTCTCCCTTGCCTCTCTTCAAGTAATTTATTTCAATATCTTCGTGCTTGAATATCGGAATATCATTTCACCTTTTTTCTAGAATTAGTTATTACATGTGATCCTTAATAAAATTCCACATTACTTCATTGACCATGTCGGCTCCTTCGGTGACAAATCCGTGGCCTAGACCCTCAAACTTTTCCAATCTTGAATCTGGAATTTTGTCATGAAGAATTTCTGAGTGAGGTGATAAGGGGAGCAATCTATCTTTCATACCGCCCATTATGAGAGTAGGGTTTTTAATTTTTTCTAGTAAATCAATTGCATGATGATCCGTTATGGCTGCAGCTTGATTAATGTAATCTTCTACTCGTGTCTGGTCTTCCATCGTGCTATTTCTGATTATTTCGAATAATTCATTATCCTCTTTTAATCTCTTCCTAAAATTTCTAGAATATAAAAGAGGTAATCGCCCCTTGAATCGCTCTTCTGGATCAGGATTGAGTTTTACTTGCGCAATTAATGGTTCGGGATTGAATTCGGGACTTGTAGCTGCTAATATTAGAGATTTTACCTTATCTGGATATTTCAACACAAAATGTTGAGCAATCATCCCCCCCATGCTTATTCCCGCTAGATGTATTTGTTGGTCTATGTTTAAATAGTCAAGTAGATTTTTTACATCTTCGACGAACATGGTCATCGTATAAGGATAATTAGGTCTGGAACTTTTTCCCGTACCCCTATTATGTACTGCTATAACCCTCATTCTTTCCTTGAAAAACGGAACCTGAAATAACCAGCTCATTTTACTGCCTAAGCCACTTATTAATACCAAGGGTTCTCCTTCACCTTCATCTACATAAAAGATCTCGACATCATCACGTTTAAAATACGGAATCTTTAACCACCTAGATATTTAGTTTTTAATATTATTTCCGCTTCATGGTATATATAATTTTTAAAAGAAATAATTCAGAGTAATCTGAAAAATATTGATTTAATATTATCACTTTTAAAAAAACACGGCACCTATCATGTGATTTCTTTAATTGTCTTAATTTTATATTCTTTTAATTTAATTAAAAAGCTTCAATTTTACCTAATTCATATAATCGAAATAAGGTTTGTAACTAGTTTTTTAATACCGAACTTTTAAGAATGAAATTTAACCTTTATTATAACGAGAAATCCGGTTTATAACCTACCAAAATTGGATTTTGATATTATATTATTGGAGGTGCATATTATTATGGCAGAAAGAAAAGAGAATTTAGAGAAAAAAGACGATGAAAAGAGAAAAGAGAGAAATGAGTTATACAGGCGGACCATTACGGATGTATTGGACCACGATGAGTTTTTAACCATCCCTCTTTATTAAAGTAAATTAAACAAAATAAAAAGGAAGTGAGAAATAAAAATGACCGAAGCAAGAGAACGAATAGTTGAACTTGAGAAATCAGAGGAAGAGACTTTAGAAAAAGGCGAGGATAGTAAAAGAGAAGATTCTGAAGCGGAAGTGGAGAGAAAAGGTTATCTTGACTACTTAGCTAGATTTCCTGCTCTACCCTTGCTTTTTAGTTAATAATTAACTCTTTTTTTCCACATTTTTTTTGTATGATAAAAGGTATTCATCTTAGAATCAAATAGTAATCCAAAGATTAGTCAGTAAAGTACAAGTGTTCATCAAATCCTGTTTCAGCAACTAAATTTTGACCAAGCTTTTGGATTGCTTTTTTTGAGGGTTTTTGTAGTATTTTTCTGGCAATGTTAATAACTTTTGATAGTTTTGAGTCTGAAAAATCCCTAATAATGTTATCGTATCGAGAAAAATCAATTCCTGCAGTGTATACCCCTGCTTGTCCGTGTGTTGCTTGGCTGGACACTTGCCAATGCTCTACTTTTAGCTCTATGGATGAGAGTAAATGAGAGCAAAAGAACCATTCCAGGAGAAGATCCATTCGTTTCGACTTTCTTTTTGTTTGCTTTAACATTTTATATGCACGAGCGAGTCTATCAGGATGTACTTGCCGAAACACTCTTTCATATTGATCAGTCATTTTATCTTTCACGTGAGCATTTATGTCCTCCATGATTTCATCCACTTTTCGTGCTCTTTCTTCCGATATTTCTTGATGCGTGTCACTTATGTGTCGGTTAATAGCATCTTCCATCTCTTCGCTATGATTGATCGAAAAATCTTGAGATTCTGTGTCCTCTCCACGAATTTGCTCTACTTCTGAAGGAACTGAGAATATTTCTTTCTGTGGAAGACTAAATAACTCATCCAATTTAGAAGGATTCTGTCTCACGTCGCTCAATCTCTGTTCTATTTCTCTCTGAGAATATCCCATGTTCATGAGATAGAATGCGGCAGAAGCCAGCTGATTTTCTAATGCCTGAGATGTACTATATTGAGGCGCTCCAAATTCTTTCTCTAATTGCTCATCAATTAACGCGTTAATCTTTTGCTCGTCTATTTCATCTAGACTGAGCGTGTCAAGTGTAGATAAGATATGGTCTAATTGGCTTAGACTGATATAACTCAAGTTTCCGGTAGGACCCACCATGTGAGAGATTAATTCCAATTTTTTTAGACATTCTATCAAATCATTTTGATTTTTTCCTTGAGAAATCTTTAAAAAGTGCTTCAATAGCTTCTGATTAAATCCTGCTATGATTTTTAACGACTCTTCGCTGAATTCGTCAAGATAATCATGTATTTGGATATTTCTTAACGAATCAGGAAGTTGAATCCCAAACACGGTCAAATTGTCAATGATCATGTAAACATAATCTGATTTCTGCATTTAAACTCAAGAATTCCATTTATTCATCTAATTCGATAAAAATTAGAAACTAATTAAATAAACAAAATTTTTTTATAAAAATAATATAATTCTTCTTTTTTATGATTATTTTTTCAAAAAATAAAAGATAAAAAAAAATAGAGGAAAAAAACATTTAGTTTAAGTCGTGTTTAATTCTCTTTTTTTTATTAATTTCAAGTTGTGTTTTTTAATAAAGAATATTGTGGCTATTGAAGTTATTCCTGCAATGGAACCAATACCAATGATTAATGGTAAGATTGATTCATTCCCATCATCTGAATTATTTTTTTTGCTGTCATTGCTTTGATCTCCATCATCATCAGAAGAATTAGGATTTTTAGTAATATTTAAATCGTTATACTCCTCTGAATATACGGAATTTATTCCATCATCGCTACAACAGAACCAATAGGTATAATTATAAGAGTTAGGACTTAAATAAGTTGAAAATATATAAATGCAACCATCAGTATAATCCTTATCTAACTTGTTTTCTTTAGCCATGGAATAAGAATTATAATTTATAAATACACTGATCTCCGAAGCTGACTGATTATCTATATCAGTATAATTTACTTGAAAGATGATTAAAGTATCCTCATACCCTATCTTAGGAACCACTGATATGTTAGTTAAAGTTGGTTTATTGTGGACTTTTATATTATTATACGTGCTTGTAGTATAAGCGTGTTCACCATCGCTACAATTGAAGTAATAAGTATAATTATACTTAGCTAGAGGTAATGTGGTTGAATATCTATAAAGACAACCATCTGCATAATTAAAATCATAAGGATATTGTTTATTCATTGCATGTGAAGTACCATTTATTATCACACTAATTTGTAAAGGAGCATCATTATCCAAATCAGTATAAGTTACCCAAAATCCAAATTGAGTATCGGGATAACCAATACTGCGCCATAAATATGGATTGGATAACGTTGGTTTAGAATGGATTTTTAAATCATCGTGTGTACTTGTTGATATGGAATTTACACCATCATCACTGCAAGAGAAATAATATGTATAATTACCTTCTTTAGGAATTAAATTAATAGCAAGCATGTATATACAACCGTCAGTATAATCGTTATCTAATTCATCTTGTTTAACCATGTCATATGTCCCGTAATTTATTAAAACTAAACTAATTTCTAAAGGAGCCTCATTGTCTACATCGGTATAATTTACTTTAAAAGTAATCAATGTATCCGCATATCCTAATTTTGGGGTAATTGATTCATCAGTCAAAGTTGGTTTGCCATGTACTCTTAAATCATGTTCACTTGTTGTATAAAAGTGTATTCCATCACTACAATTGAAGTAATAAACATAATTATGTGAAGCTAAAGCTAAATTAGTTGAATTCACGTAAATACATCCATCCGCATAATAATCGTCATTAAGATTTTGTTTAACCATTAGATATGATGTGCCATTAATTATTAAGTTGATCTGTGAAGGAGCGTCATTATCTAAATCAGTATAATTGACACTGAACGTGAATAATGTATCCGGATAACCTGACGAGGGTAATACAGTTTCATTGGTAAGAATCGGTTTAGAATGGATTTTTAAATCATTGTATGTATTTGATGTTTTAGAACTTACAAATTCATTACTACACCAGAAGTAGTAAGAATAATTAGCAGACTTAGGATTTAAATACAACTGAACCTCATAGATACAACCATCTGTATAATCATTGTCTAATTCATCTTGTTTATTAATTAAATATGGTATGCCACTTAATATCACATAAACCTGTGATGGTGCATTATTTTCTATATCGGTGTAATTCACTGTAAAAGTAACTAAAGTATCTGCATACCCTATCTTAGGAGTGACTGATTCATTACTTAAAGTTGGTGTAAAATGGACTCTTAAATCATCATGGACACTGGTATCAATGGAGTATTTACCATCACTACAGTTAAAATAATACTCATAATTATAGAAGCTAGGATTTAAA
Source organism: Promethearchaeota archaeon (assembly GCA_004524425.1). The sequence continues at coordinate 4,256 of SDNN01000045.1, read as the reverse complement.
TATGTATAATATTCATAGATACAACCATCTGTATAATCATGATCAAAATCATGTAGTTTAATCATGGCATGTGGAGTACCGTTTATTATAACATTAATTTGGGAAGGTGCAACATTATCAAAATCGGTATAAATCACACTGAATGTTATTAAAGTCTCTTGATGAATATTATTTGGAGATATATCTTCATTTGTAAGAGATGGAGGGTTTGGGGGATACTCAAAGTTACTTTGCTGGTATGTATAGTCATCAGTGTATATTTCAACATCATCAATCAGCCATCCTCGATAATTATTTAAAATAGAATCCTTTGAATCAAAGAAGAATCTTAAATATACAGTATCATTACCGCAGTAATCAGAAATATTAATATCTACATTTTGCCAAGGATCGCATCGATAATTTACTAAATAAATCTCATCCCAATCAATCCCATTGATAGAAATATATACATATCCATTATCATAATAAGATAAACTTTCCTTTGACATCCAATGATAAAAATCTAGATAAGCAGACGACACATCTGATAAATTGATTGCATTAGATATAATGCTTCCAGATGCTCTAGAACCTGTTTGAAAATTTCCAGTCATTTCGCTTCCAAACCACATTGCATGGGTAGGAGAAAGACATGCATCTGGCCATGAGCTATAAATACTTGTAAAATGCCATAGATCTTCAATAGTAGCCCAATTTGCCAGCCCATGTTCAAAATCTTCCTTGAATATTATAGGATTTATGCTTCTAAATTCTTGAATAACATTATTAATTACAATAGTCTCATATAGTCTTAATGGTGTTTCACAGGTAATGTTATAACTTCCATAATCATTGGGAGTCCAATTATAAGTAAGAGTATAGTTTTCTTCGAATTGGAAGGTTGAAATGAATGTAGAGTTTTTTATCTCATCATTTATTATCAAATAAAAATTTACATCATTTTCAATACTCCCATTATTAGTCATGGTAGCATTTATTATATATGACTCTCCAAGATATGCTTTAAATGGTATTTCTAGATCAACGGTTAAATCTCTTCTAATACTAGATAATACTGTCATGTTATTATTGCCAGTATAGAATTCTCCTTGTCGTAATGGTGTATCGCAGGTGATCTTATAACTTCCATAATCATTGGGAGTCCAATTATAAGTAAGAGTAAAGCTTTCTTTAAATTGAAGCGCGGAAATGCAAGTTGAATTTTTTATGTCATCATCTATTTTCAAATAAAAATTTACATCATTTTCAGTATCAGGGCCCTCATTAATTATTGTTGCATTAATTAAATAAGATTTTCCAAGATATGATAATGAGGGTGCTTCAAGCTCAACAGATAAATCTCTTTTAACCGTAGCAAATTTTGTAATACGATTATTGCTAATATAAAATTCCTCCATTTTGGGAGGAGCATATGCTGTAAAATTAAAGGTACCATATTCTTGAGGGGTCCAATCATAGTTAATAGTTATATTATCTCCAGCAGACAAATTTGGTATATTAATATCTTCGACAATCGAATTTTTACAATATAAATTTAAATCAATATCTGAAAGATCTTCTATACCAGTATTAAGTACCGTTGCATTTACAACATAAGTTTCGGAAATGGAAGGATTAGTTGGGATTTCTAAAGAAACTTCTAAGTCATGATCAACTTTAAACATGGTTAATTCGGGATCTCCGAATAAAGTAAACATCTCAAATTCCGTGAGTGTTTTAATAGCATCAGGAGTCCATGGATATCCTGCCCCTCCAGTTAAATAGTATTTATCATACATGTACATTTTTCCAAAATTCAGAATATGACCTAATTTAGCTGATTTACCAACATAGTTGTCATAAGAAGATTGATATTCTGGCCAAATTGCCGCAATGAATCCTTTATCTAACTCATCATTAAATCCGCTGTAACTTACTCTAGTAGAGCCAATAACTCCAACCACGCCTTTATTTTCTGCCTTAAGTATTGTTTCAGTAAAACAATCTTGGGAATAATCAAAACGTCCAGAAAGACAATTCATTGAAAACATTACTGGTAAGATATCACCATTATTCAATTCATCTATATCATATACAGTAAAACTAGGATGACCCCATCCATACCACTCACCATGATCTCTATGATTGACCAAAAACGTTCCATAATTTATGGCATCGATAACATCTTGAGTTGTTCCCGTATAACTTCCTCCCGTATATATTTTTGTAATATTATAATCCAGAGTTTCAAGAAAATTACTTATATTTTCACACGTGTCAATAAAATAACGTCCATACTGTTCATACGCAGCCATTGTAACATTTTTCCGCCAGGGATCATTCTGATTAAAGTTTTGTTCATAATTGATGATTTTGTCTACAACCACATTTAATTCAGCTTCAGTTTTAACAGGTAATCTTCCCATGAATATGTCTGGAAAATAATCAGTACCATCAAGCGTAGCATAATAAAGATCTGTAGCGGTTAATGTTCCATGATATGGATGTATTGTTTTATAATGTGGAGGTAAAAACTCTGAATCTCCTACTAAAAGTAAATAAGTCGGAGCAGGGCTCCATGTATCATAGGCATCTTGAATATAATCCGCTATATCATCCGCACTAGGATTAATACCAATGTTTGATAAATTTACGATCTCAGTCAATAATCCTTTATTGGTTTTATGTTGAGCTAAGGGTAGAATTTCTCCATAAAATTCATCTGGAGTAATTATTAAATAGTCTGCACCATCAGCTTCAATTGGAGGCGTTTCGTATGAACCTTTAGCTAATTCTGAACCAGATGAGTCATAATTAAGATATATGGAATCAAAAAATGAAGAAAATTGTTCCGAATCATATTTAAATATATCATTTAAACTTTGATGATTTCTTTCTTCGCTCTTATCCCTAGATATATACATTATTTCAATATCAAGCTGATTATAAATTCTTATAATTTTAGACACGGGATTATATATTACAGGGCATACCATTAAAAGAGCAGTGCGATGACCTCTTATAATTCCTACATCTTTAAGGGATACTTTTTTATTGGGATAAAATGTGTTTTCTTCATAAAAAGTTGTGTTTTTTTCAAAGTAAAAACCCCTATCATCACATTCAGCAATACTTCCTTGAGAAGGATAAATATTATATCCATGCTCCTCAAAATAAGAATATTGTTTTACAATAACTTCAAGTTCTACATAATTAGGGACATCTAAATACACACCCTTAGTTGGAAGTTCAGGTTTACCTTGATCTGAAAGATGTCCACCATTTTTTATCGAGATTTTTTGGTAAATCTCACCGGAAGGATCTTCAAATTTCTCAACGATTATATCTGAAAGTGAAAACTTAATATTTAATCCTTGATCATCTTCTTTTATAATTTCAATTTTAGGAGATTCAGCATCTCCTCTATAGTTTACCTGGTCATTTTTCGTAGTTTCTAAAATATCATTTTCACTCTTTGAATTAAAATCATTGGATTCAAGAGACACATGTTCAATATGAGAAATAGTAGAAGTCGTATCATCTAATGATTTTTCTTGATCTTTTTCTTGTTTATCTATTAAACCAGAAGAATTTAGTTGCAATGAAGGAATGATTAAAGGATTCAGCATCGTTGGGGATAAGAATATAAGAAGTATTATTAGAACCTTAAGGTTTTTCTTTATATCTTTTGAATAAGTCATGATCGTATTCTCTTTAGTAAAATTCAAAATTTTTTCTTTAAATTATTATTATTTATTGATCCGTGACCATATATCAAGTGTATATAGCCTCATAAGAAAACACATGTCCTTGTATTAATAAAACCCATTGGAACAATTTTGAAATATTATACTTTTTAAAACTGAATTAGACTTCATCAAAAAAAACTTTAAATTGATAAAAACAGCAAATTTTTACTTGACTTTTTTTCTAAATTGTCTTGCTATTTTTCTAGCAAGATTCATTTGTTCTCTAGTTTCTAAACTACAGGGGCGAAACTTACGTATCCATTTAACCGGATCGACACCATTAGGAAGAAATCCATTATGAGCTGCCCACGCTACGACAAACTGACCTGTCCTGCCGCATCCCGCGACACAATGCACCACGATGGGATCTTTCTTTCTACCGTGTTCATCACATATATTAAGGAATCTTCTTATTTGCTGCTCAGTTGGCAGTCCATAATCGGGCACATCTATGTGATAATAATCAAAATATTTACTCATTTCAGATTTATTATCAAATTCGGAACAATTGATAACGACTTTAAT
>SDNN01000226.1 GCA_004524425.1 Promethearchaeota archaeon | reverse complement strand
GTCATAGATTTGAATTAAAGGATAAATATTCTCATGATTTGGGAAATATTATTCAAGCTATTACCACCGCAAATGAATTGTCAAACTTGGATATCACAACATCAAACGATCGGAGTAATTTGAATGAGTTAATAGGGAAGAAATGCAATGATGCCTCTAAACTGATTAAAGATATTAGAAAACTTTAGAGAGATAAATATTCCCTAAAAAGAAATATTTAGAAGAGACTTATTAGAACAATAATTTTTTGAAGGGAAAAAATCTTAAATCTTATATTTTAAATAATCCTCTCAAATCGTTTGTATTTTCTACTAAATAATCTGGGCTATGTTCCAGTAAGTCTTCCTTTTTTGCCAAACCACTCGCAACACAGACCATGGTCACACCAGCAGCTTTACCCGCATCTACATCAGTACTCATATCACCAATAAATATAGCATCTTTAGGTTTAATTTTCCATTTTTCTATGATTTTGAGCAGTCCTTCTGGACTAGGTTTCACTTCTGACACATCATTAAACCCAATAATAGTAGGGAAATGTTTTGTTAGATTAAATTTATCAAGAATCTCTTCTGCATATTGACTTTTATTGTTTGTTAAAATTGCTAGTTTAAGACCTTTTTTACTCAATTTCTCGATGAACTCATCAATTCCATCAAAAATTGTGGAATCTGCTCGATATTCATTAAATTGATTAAATAAAAAGATAGCAATCCTTAATTTTTTCATGTAACTCATTTCTTTCAAGAATTCAACTTGAAGTAAATCATAGGAATTTAAAATAATTTTCGGTACGGGATAATGTTGTATCTCCTCAATTAGATGAGCTATCTCTTGTAGTACATCATCAATCTCTACTTCCAGTTTATACTTTTCTACTCCATCTTCAACAGCTTTGGTTATAGCATCTGTTATATCGTAAATAACTCCATCTAAATCAAAAATTATCAATTTATAATTTTCTAAGTTTAATGTTTTCATATCCTAACTTGAATTAATGTATAAATTAATTTTAATTATTTTATTTTCATAATATTATTGAATAATAGATGTTATTATTTCAGAAAGATTTTGAATTCATAAGATTAATAGAGGTGATTCGATATGTCAGATAATCAAGATAAAGAAATTAATAATGATGAAGAAGATGATTATGAAACCTATTTACAAGAAATATCTCAACTTAAATCTGATTTCTCTGATCTAGAAGATTTAGAACTGGAAGAAATTGAAGCTATGCAGGAGGCAATCTTCCATGTGAAAGAGGTTGAGGATCCTGTAGAAACAATTCAAGCAGATGAAAAAACTTTGGAAGTCGCTGAAATTGAAGAAACAACAGAACCACCAGAAATTCCTAAGGACATTACTCCAAGCGAAGAGCTCCAAGAAGTTGAACAGGTTGAAAAAAAATTAGAAACACAAGAAATTTCCCAAGAAATTCCATCAAGTGAAGAGCTCCAAGAAGTTAATGAAGTTCAAGAAACCCTAGAAACTAAAGAAGAGATGATGGTCGATTTTTCAGATATAGGTAAAATGGATCTCCAAGAACTTATCCAAATGCAGCAAGCGGTAAATACAGTTAAACAAGAGGAATCGGTATCAACTAAAACAAAATCCTCCCAACAATCCTCCTCTTCTCTCTCTGAAGATATTGAGACGCGGATCCAACAAGAGCTCCAGAAAAAGAGGGAAAAAGAGAAGAAGGAAATAATCACTGAGGAGGATTTTTTAGAATATATTAAGGATAAAAGAGATAAGATCTGGTATCATGCTCTCTACTATCTTGTATTTGAAGTAGAGGATCATACTGCTAGCAAATTTATACTGTATGATATTCTTAAGCAAGATACAAGTAAATCTCCTATTAATCCGATACCCGAACATCAGTTTTATTTTGGGTTAGGTTATATTTTGCGTTTAAAAGTAGAAAATACGCAAATCGTTCGCTATCAAACTGGGAGCAAATTTAAAATTAATTATGATATAAATAAATTAAAGGAGATGCTAGAGAAAACAGGAGAACCAATCATTACCAAACCAGAAATAGAAGATAAAAAGAAACAGAAAATGTTCCGAGAGTTTTTGGAGGATGATTTTTCTGACCTCTAAAATTTATTTTGACGATTCAGTCAGATTTTTAATAAATCTCTAGTCTCATCTTATATTTAAACCAGTTCTCGTTAATTAATCTATATTATTTTCAAATAAAGGTGTTTAACCTGTTAACTGCTCAAGAATATCATATTTGTTTAGAATGTGAAAAAGAATTTAGGAATGACTTAAACTTAGCTATCTGTCCGGATTGTTTGGAAAAAGCTAAAAGAAAGTTTATGCAAGGAATTTTATCTCCCTATGAAACAGTCAACATGTATTTAAGAGATAATATGAAAAAATAAAATTATATCTTATTTCTAATTTACATCCCTATCATAGATTTCAGCACCAAAATTTTATTGGTTTTCCTTAGTTATTATTTCTATAGAAGATTTTATTATTTATTATTATGTCTCACCTTAATCATCCTAAGTTATTAGTAATTGGAAACTCGAATGTTGGAAAAAGTACAATTACCAAATTGCTTTTACCTAATCCAAGTGAATTCAAAGGAAAAATAGGAAAGACTCCGGGAAGTACTCTACTGATAAAACCAATATTTCAAGATGGCATGCAGTATGAAATTGTTGATCTCCCAGGTTTTGGATTTGCAAAACAGGCAAGCCATCGACGCGAAGAACATATTAAAAAACAAATTGTAACCCATATTGAGAAACACCATACTCACTATTTTTTAGGATTAGTAGTGATAAACATTCTAAGAATCGAAGATGAGCTCGAAAAATTTTATTATAGAAAACAACAGACAATTCCTTTAAGTTTTGAACTTATCACTTTTTTACTCGAATACTCAATTCCAATAATAATCATAATTAATAAGATTGACAAAGTCTCAGTATTTGATAAAAAAAGGATTATAAATTATTTTATTACCACCGCACAACAAATTGGTTTAAATTTTGTCCATTTAGATGAGTTTAATTATGATTATGCTCAATCCTTGCCTTATTTAGAATTCTCTGCATTAAAGAAAATAAATTTAGGAGATTTGAAAAAAGCGATATATTTTGTGTTGAGAAATTATCAAGAACAAATATGAAATAGTAAAGAATAAGTTCTTAAAGCATCATATGGGAATTAATAGTAAAAAATCTTAAAATACCTTTTATTAATTGACTTAATGAAATATATTCTTATAATTTGTGATGGAGCTGCAGATTGGCCAATTAAAAACCTTGGAAATAAGACCATCTTTGAAGCAACTGAAACTCCAAACCTAGATTGGATCGCATCTCGTGGGAAGATGGGGGTGCTTAAAAGTATCCCTGAAGGGATGAAACCTGGTAGTGAATGTGCTAATATGACAATTATGGGATATAATCCTAATGCAGATCTCACTGGGCGGGGTCCATTAGAAGCGTTAAGCGCGAATGTTCCTTTAAATGACACAGATCTCGCATTTAGGTGTAATTTAATCACAATCGAAGATGAGCTTATTAAAGATTACTCAGCTGGTCATATCTCCACTCCAGAGGGACAAAAATTAATAAAATTGTTAGAAGAAAATTTAGGGGAGAACGGAGTTGACTTTTATCCAGGAGTGCAATATAGACATATTTTAAAATTGAATGGAGATAAATATTCTGAAAAAATTGCCACTACCCCTCCTCATGATGTTCTCGATAAACCTTATAAAGATTATCTCCCAAAACCTCAATATAGTAATAATCAAAAAGCTGAAAAAACAGCTAATAAAATAATCAAACTAATTGAAAAAAGTAAGTCATTGCTTGTTGCCCATGAAATAAACCAAACCAGAAAATCTATTGGAAAGAATATAGCTTCAAATATTTGGCCATGGAGTGGTGGAAAAAAACCTAATATCGAACCATTTAAAAAAAAATATGGGCTTGAGGGATCTGTCATTTCAGCAGTAGATTTAATCTTTGGGTTAGGGATTGCTGCGGGGTTGGAACCTGTGCATGTGAAAGGTGCTACGGGACTACCAGATACAAATTACACTGGAAAAGTAAATGCCGCAATAAAATCATTAAAAGAAAAGGATTTCGTCTACTTACATATTGAAGCGATTGATGAAATGGGGCATACTGGAGACCCTCAAAAAAAAATCGCAGCTTTAAAAGATTTTGATGAAAAAGTTTTAAAACCAATAATTCAATCGGAAAGTCAATTTCAGAACGAATTAGTCATCGGAGTCTTACCAGATCATTTCACCCCATGTAAGATACGAACCCACTCTCACGAACCAGTTCCATTCGCCATTTTTAATCCAAAACAAGAAAGATTTATAAAAAGAAAATTTTCTGAAATCAATGGAAAGAATGGAGAATTTGGTTTAATTGAAGATGGAGAGACTTTTATGAAAACATTTATAAATCAAAAATAATGAGCTACGGTTTTCTAATTTTGGGATCTTTATATTCATTCCAATT
>SDNN01000225.1 GCA_004524425.1 Promethearchaeota archaeon | reverse complement strand
TTCGAGTCAAATCGCATTTAAAGGACGATATTTTGGAGAGCAGTTAAGAAACCAAACATATCGCAGTCTTTACTCTGTAGGCGCTCCCATATCTATTTTATCACTCATTTTATTTGTAATACAATATGGTGCATCAATATTAATCATCATTTACTTTCTTGCTTATTTTATCATGGTCGCAGTGATATTCGTGTTATTTTTAAGAATTTTCGAACCAATATCTATCCTGCTTTTCATAAAAATAATCGAATCATGGAAAAAGAAGGAATTTAAAACTCAAAAACTTAATAGACCTATTTGGTACCATAATTGGTATTACATGATTGTAAGCGGAGTTATTGCTATAGCTATCATTCTCGTACTGAATATCTTGGTGTTTAACACGCTTTTCTTCATGTTTGGGGAGGAACAGAGAGTCATCGTGAATTCAGCGCGCTATAGTTATAATAATCCTACTCTCAGAAATTCTTTTAGGTTTGATTTATTGAATATGTTTAACACGGTCGTTCTAACCATCATCCCCATCTTTATCGCAGCAATTTTCCTCGCTTATGGTTTGAGATACTCAAGAAACATCTTTCTGGGTATTCTGGTGTTTTTATCGATAACCATCCCTATCTCTATTTTCATGACCTTGATGGGAGCCAATCCACTAATCAGCTTTGCATCTGAAGAATATTGGTTAACTGGGCAACTGAGCTATACGGAAGCATTTGGCATCAGATTTTACACCTTTAGAACTGCCGCATTTGATGCCAATTTATTCCCTGGAGGAAACATCACGTTGTTAGGCATCTTAGCAGTGCCATACTTATTTACGAGGTACGTTATTGCCATCATGTTCTGGAGTGTGAGTCTTTTTTATTTTCATAAAAATTTCAAGATAAAGACTATTGAAATGGATGAAAAACGTGTAGAACGGACCCTCTTCGCTACTATTGATGATTTCATGACATTTGAGGAATTTAGTCGAAATGGGGGTTCATATTTAATCACTACTAATAAGCAAAATATTACCGGTCAGATTCAAGATGAAGATGATAAAGTAAAAACAATATTAGAAGAAATAGGAGAAGAAATTACCTTAAGAGAACTTTCTTCGATTGAAGAGTATGAGAAGAAAGAACTTTATAGAATGCTGAAATATCTATACTCTAAAAGATGGATAAAAATTTGGACCCCCGAATTTAGTTTTATCTTTGAAAAAATCGAAAAACAAGGTCTTTACGTGATTTATCGAGATGGAAGAGATATATTTAACTATCCTTTCGTGAAGGAAGAATTACAAGATCCTGCATTAGTATCGGGGATGTTTACAGCAATAACCTCCTTTGTTAAAGAAACAACTAAATCGACTGAATTATTGAAAACCATCGATCATGGAGACATCACCATCCTGATCGAATATGGCACGAATATTTTTGGAGCACTGTTCATAAAGGGGAATCAAACCACCGAAATCCGGAATCAATTAAAAAAATACATCACTCAATTTGAAAATAAACATAAAGCTCTTTTAATGGATTGGAATGGCATTTTAACTCCATTTAGAGACAGCAATCAATTGGTAGAAGAGATTTTTAAAGAAGTATAAAAAAATATTTTTTTATTCTATTTTCACTTATTTATCTTTATTCTGGAATCGTAGCTACAGCTCTCACCCAACCAGCCGAAGCTCTCGCAATTTTAACTGGAAAACAATAAATTGTTGCTCCTATAGGTGGCACTTTATCTAAGTTTATCATTTTTTCCATCTGGAAATAACCTCGTTCGATTCCCGCAAAATGGCCCTCCCATAGAATAGAGGTATCTGGATTTTTAGCTCTCACGGATTTTTTCCATTTTTTGGCAGTTAAGGTGAACGGAGCGTCCCAACTCCAGGCATCAATACCTACCACGTGTACTCCTTGCCTTACTATGTGTAATGTGGCCTCCTTTCCCACTCCAACCCCATGATTAATGTATTGTTTTGTACCGTAAAATTTGGGAGCATTAGTATGAACGCACAAGATATCTCCTTCTTCTAATTCATGATTTATTGATTCCAATTTTTTATCGATATCCTCGGGCGTCATTACATATCCTTCTTCATAATCAGTGCAGTCAAGCACAATTAAAGGACCAATACCCCACTCTAATGGAAAATCATCTATAGTCTGAGCTTTTTTCTCTCCGATTTCCTTGTCTTGAACTGGAGCATAATGCCAAGGAGCATCCATGTGAGTACCACTATGGCTACCCAAAGTAATTGTTTCGGTGGTCCAACCCTTTCCATCTGGAAGATGCTTGTCAGCATCTAATTTAGGAAAGACAAATGCCATCTCTTCTGCTCCTCTCTCATGAGTGCTATATTCAATATGAGGTTGCGTCAAGGGAGGATCAAAAATGGCCTCTTCTGGATTTATGATCGGAATAGAAAGATCTATAAATTTCATGTTAATATCTAAGTCATTCTGAAATAAAATATTATTTATAGTCTTATCAAATCAATAAGAAAAATGTCTCCTGGAAATATTTCCAATTTTATATGGTCTTTATTGATTTTTTTTATCTTAAAGATCTGATTCTTTTGGTTAAAACCTAAGCAAAACATTAAATAGTAAATTATTATATAATTCTATTAAGTTTTACATTATTGTTAAAAACTTATAAAATCCAATTTCAAATGAATTATGATACAATTTAGAAAGATGTGATATTTTTATGAGCCAAAGCCTACAAATAAAAAAAATTTGTCCTAATTGTGGAAAAACTCTTAGAGCAGGTCTTAAATTTTGTAATTATTGTGGAACTGACCTTGGAAAATACGAAATAGATTGTCCCAAATGTGGAAAAAGTATAAAAATGGATCAAAGGTTTTGTCCTTATTGCGGAATTAATCTAGTACCACAAAAACCACAAAAAATTGAAATCACAGAGGATTTCAAAAATTTAAGATTAGTTCCCATATGTTTGTGTTTAATACCCACGCTGGTAGCTGTGGTTCTATTTGCTTTTGCAGGCACTACTCAACAATTGATGGCTTTTTCATTAGCATTTGTCATTTTTCTTGTTTTTTATTTGGTATTAGAATTCGCTTGGTTTAGAAAAATGACCAAACCAAGAACATTTTTAATCTCTGATGAGTTAATAAAGATTGACGTACCATATAAGCCTTTATTTCAAATTAAATGGGACGACTTTGTAAAATTAGAGATATCTGAAAGAAAGACCGCGTGGTATACGACCACTGTTGTCACACCTCGAAAAAAATTCAAAAATCTAGTTTTTTATACAAAAGACGATAAATACAATCTCTATACTCTTGATATAAAATGGGACTTTAAGAAAAAAACCTGCGATAGAATTCTAAATCTATTAGAAGAATATTGTTCTAAATTCAATAAAGAAGTTGTCTATACTAAATAAAATTCGATATTTCAAAAATCCAACAAGTACTAATAATTAAAAGAACGGGCAGAAAAGAATTATATCTCCTAAACTAGGGCTAGTAATAATAATAAAATAGAATGATTGAAACTAGAGAATTATAATCTCATTAAAAAAGAGAAACAAATTGAATATCTTGGAGCATTTAAACTCCTTTTTTCGCGTTTAACCTTCTTTTAATTTCTCTTTTTTCCTTTCCTTTATTTTTTGTGAAAAATCATCAAGATTTTTGAGAAAATTAAATAGATTATATTTTTCAATGTTATTTCTTATGGTTTTAAAACCGTCACATCTTCCCCAGTCAAATGGGGTTTCACATTTATAGCAAGTATTCAAGAAACCATAGGAATGATAAATGTTTAAAATCGTCACTATCATGAAAATTACGGCAAATGCAATGTTATAATTAGTTCTAGGAGGGTTTGGCAAGCCCATGATCCATGAAAATAAAAGAGCCGCTCCCATACCAATAAAAATTTTTTGCAGGATTTTAATTCTTTTATTTTCTGTCAACTTTAAAGGACTTAAGATGAATGTTGCTAAAAAAAATATACTGACTGGTAAAAAATATGAATACAAAAACGAATTCTTTAAATCTAAGCTATTAATAAGAAATAATGAGACAAACGCAGCTGGATATCCTATAAAACATCCAATACAGAATCTATATTTTCCGATATTGATTGTATGATTATCGCCAAATTTTTCACACTCAGGATGGTGACTTAAAAAGAGAGGAAAAAACGATCTAGCATATAAAAAGAATTTATGCACTTTACCTATTTCATTTTTAGTAAAACCCTTCACATTTGAACCATCCGTGCTTTCTTGATTATTTCTCTCGCCAGAATTTTTCATGTCCTTATGATCATCATATCAATTAAGCTTTCTTAACTCCTGCAATTCAATTAATCGGGAAGAGAACCCGCTTTTAATAATTATTATTGATAATAAAAAAATAAAAAGGTTGTTAGTTCAAAATTATTGGCCAGGGGGAGGAAAATTATATACATAGACTATCCAGAGAAAAGCCACGCCACAAATCGTGCCGATTATGCTTAAAATGAGGCCTATGACAGCTAAAGAGCGATCTTCATCCTTATA
>SDNN01000044.1 GCA_004524425.1 Promethearchaeota archaeon | reverse complement strand
TCATCAACCTCATCTTCTTGTTCATCTTCCAGCAATTCTTCCTCGATTTCGGCAACTTCCTCTTCATCCTCTTCCTCTTCCCGGCTTTCTTCCGATTTCGAAGATTCTACGAAAGTAAAAAGAGAAGTCTGCTTTTGATCTTCCTTTTTTTTCTTTTTCGATCTTTTTGAACTAGGCAATTTTGCAACCAGATTTTGAAATTAATAAGGTCTATAAATAATTAGTATTCTTTACATTTTAACTCCGACTATTCGGAGTTTAATATCATAAACTTGCTAAGAAATTAAAAAAGAATGAATGAAATAGTGTTTATCATTTATTTTGTTCCGGTTGTCATCCTAATATCTTCAATAAGCATGAAAGGGGCAAATACGGTATTTTCACTAGTGCTCAGCCATGTTTTGACTTGCTTTAATTGCTTACCTAATGCAGTGGTATGTTCGAGCATGTGAAAATGATCAGAATTGATTCTAAGTTCACGCACCGGTGTTAATTCCTTTCCCTTGTTTTGTACTAAAAACATGCCATCTTTAGGAAGAGAAGATAAGGCTCCAGGTGGTGCATAGCTCTGATAACGTGTATACCATGTGGAAGTGATTAACAAGGTTGGTTTTTCTGACATCTCCATTAACTCTTCTAAGGTGCAATCACCCGTAGAAAATACGGTATTAGTGGGTTTTGGCATGGTTATTCCGGCATTGCCAGTAGATTCTTCATTCTTTCGAGATAAAGATGTATTTCTAAAGTATTGTTTAATCACGCCTTTATCTATTAAAAGTGTTTTTTTGGTTGGAACTAATTCATCATCAAAAGGAGCGCTATCTAATCCGAAAGCAACAGTTCCATCATCCCATATTGATATAATTTCATTCCCAATTTTACTTCCCTCCTTTTTTCCCACTAACCAAGAAAGGCCCATTTTTCTAACATAAGCGTTAAGGCCTATGGAAGCATTGGGAGCTTGAAGCTCAGTAGATACTTTAGGGTAAATTATGATATTATAAGTACCGGGTTTTCCCTTTTTGCCACCGATGGCATTTTTACAAATCTGACCTGCTTCTCTACCTGCTCCTTCCGCGTCAAAATCCTTTTCTAAATGAGTAGAACATGCAATCGCCTCTCCAGTTGCATACATGTCTTCAGCAAAGGCTCTTATTCTGAAATTTAGCTTACTTCTTTTATAATTCCTTTCTAAACCCTTACTGGTTATTAAGTGAAAATCCGAATTTCCATAAAAGAAAGAACCAGCAACTCTTTTTCCTCCGGCATTTAGACATTCCTGTACGGCATTATCTACTATATCGATGGCTCTTTCACCAAGATTTGGTACTTTACTGTCAAAAATCATTTGTTTTATTTTATTGTCATAGGTAAATGGTCCTTCAGGCAATCTTTTATAATTGACATTGAGCTTTGAGGCTTTTAGTAGTTTTTTACAATCCTCTAAGGTCTTTATCAGAGCAGGCGGGCGGAGATCAGTAATTGATATCTCCATGGTCTTTCTCTTTATACATAAAAAAAGATTTAACTTGATATCTACCCAGTTTTTAGTGATGTCTATTTTGCTATTTGAAAATCTAATTTGACTTTCATCGCGTATTATACCCTTAATCGCCCAATCCGTACAAAATTTTTCCATTATGCCTTTTGTTTCCTGCATTATATCATTTAGCCTTTCTACTTTATCCATAAAATCACCTCAAGTTAACCTCACATTTCGTAATCTTACGTTAGGACCTCCAGTCCAAACAGGACATCCTTGTCCTGGTTCTGATTTACCACAAAATGCTCCTTGCCATTCTAAAGTATTCTCCTTACCTTGAGCATCAACAGAGCTGAACAACCCAAGAGTTGATATTTCTAAGGATGGTTTTAAAGTTAATTCTTTGATTTGACCATTTTTTATCAAGTATGCCTCTTGACCAACATATTTAGATTGCAGTCGTTTATCATCTATATTCCATTCTGTAAATGATTTCATGTAAATTCCCAATTTGATATCTTCTAACATTTCATCAAATGAATAATCACCAGGAGCAAAAAAGGTATTCGCCATCCTTACAAGTGGTTCTCGATCATAAGCAACTGCTCTTGCTGCAGCATTACTGTTTGTATTAAATTCAGCAGCCGTTTCTCGATTGTGCAACATTTCATTAAAAATTCCATTTTTAATGAGTTCTCTTCTTCTCGCTTTTACACCCTCATCATCAAAAAGATAAAATCCATAAGAATCAGGTATTGTGGGATCTTCATAAACGTTCACGCATTCATTCCCTATTTTGAATCCAATCTCATGTTCTTTCAAATATGATTCCCCGGCTTGAGCACCTTCACGACCGAGTATGCGATCGGCTTCATGGGGATGACCACAATTTTCATGGGAAATTATCCCTGCAACATCTGGTCCAAGAATTATATCAATTTCTTCTCTAGGAGGTTTTTTCGCTTTTAAAACAACATTGCTTAGTACATCTGCTTTTTTTTTTACCTCATCTAACAAATTCCAAGAAGTGAATTTATCCCATCCTCCAGTGGTGCCATAAGTGATGTAAGATTGCTCATTTTTGCCTCCTGGTATAATACCAATGATAACGGGTATAAAAGCTACTCGAGGAACATGTCCGGTAATCTTGGAACCCTCACTATTAACAAAATAAGTATCTCTCTGTTCTGTCATTAATACAAAAATATGAATGTAATCGATTGGACGTTTTTCAGAAAAGATTTTGATGAAGTCTTGAATGTAGGAAATCCTTTCTTCTAAAGAAACATCCATGGGATTAATTTTGTATCTACTTTGCCATTTTAATTCATGAGTTTTCTCCTCACTCAATTCAAGAGGGGTTTTTCTTTGGGTTCCGCTTCTTTTAGCTACTTTATAAGCATTTTCTACGCTATTCTTAATTGATTCCTTAGTTAGATCATTAACTGCTGAAAATCCCATTCCACCATTTACCAATACCCGTACACTGATGCCAGATTTTCTGCTAAATGCATCCGTCACGAGTTCGACGGGTAGATTGCCCAAATGCATTTTGCCATTAATAAAAATAACCGTATCGCTTTGATTAATTTCTAATCGTGCTTCAGCATAATCACAATTCTTTGATTGAGCAAATTCAAGGGCATGCTCCGCAAGATCTTTATATTCTTCCATGATAATCTCAAAATTATTGATATTTTTAAATTACATGATATCAATTAATCTTTGATTTTAATAGTATATAATCTTAAAACTATTGAAATAATCATGGAATTGATTGTGAGAAAATTAAGGGAGATAACATTTGAAAACTCTTAATTCTCCTTTTTTCCATTAATGATCTTCTTGATTTCATCCAATAATAAGGTTTTCTCTGCTATAAACCAATCAATTTGGCTTTTCGGAGGATTTTCATAATAGATTATTTCTGCAACCTCCCTGATTTCCTCCTCACTGGGTTTTATGATTTCCCCATTCACATCTGGCCTGATTAAAAAAATTAAATTATCAGTCTCCAGAGGTTTTATATCATAACCATTAGTTACGTTTTTATTAATAGTGACACATAGCTCTGCTAAATACCAAATTGATTTTTCATATGTCTCGCCTGATTTATAGCGGCGGAATGCGAGTATCTCGACGTCTTCCTTCGTGAAGGGCATTTATCAAAAAATTTATGTATTTTTTAAATGACTTTAAATCTATTCTGTTTGTAAAAAAGATAGATAAACTTTTAATTATTTGCATTGAATTTGGTAAGCCTAAAAACCACAAAATTAAAAATTTATTTATTTTTATAATTCTTGTAATATTATCGTTTTAGTCAATTTAAGCCTCCGTGGCTCAGTGGTAGAGCAGCTGACTTGTATCGAGGTATAACTCGTTGGAGATCAGCCGGTCGTGGGTTCAAGAGAGCTTTTCATTGCGCAAGGCTCGGATAATCCCACCGGGGGCTTCATAATTATTAAAATCCTTAAATAATTCAAGTATTCTAAAACATATCTTACTTTTTTTGAATAGGTTTTATAAGGAATTAACACCGAAAATATATCATGGAAACTGAATATGAATATAATAAAAATTATACGAGGATATTCGTTTTTTATTATTTAATCGAAGGATTTTCACAAGGGATACCGTTTCTCATCTTTCCACCTTATTTGGCTAAAATCTTAGGCAATCAATATGATATCGCTCAATGGCTAATCATATATGCCATCGGAACAATTCCATGGGCCATCAAGGTGTTCATTGGAATAGCAAATGATAAATGGGGTTCAAAGAAATATGGAAGAAGATTTCCTTGGATTATTGGTTTTGGACTTTATGGAGGCATTTTTTGGATTTTGATGGGCATCTATTTACCCAGTGATGAGTCAATTTATGGCTTCATGGCGTTTTATTATTTCATGACCGCCTTGGGTACAGCCTTTTCTGATTCTGCACTTGATGGACTGATATTAGATGTTACTCCTAAGGATAAATTGGCAAAAGTTCAAGGATTTACATGGAGTTGCCTTTTAATCGGAATGGGCGCGGGGGGCATTATTTTAGGATTGATTTTTTTAGCTTTAGATATCACCCCTTATCTCTTCATGATGACTGGCGTATTAATGATTTTTGCGTGTCTTTTAACCTATATAATACAAGAGCCTCCATTAAAAGAAATCACCACGAGAACTTTAGCTAAAGACATCATCTCAATTTTCACAAGAAAGCAAAATTATAAGGTATTTGGTTTTGTTTTTGTTGGTGCGATGGCTGGTTTACTTCTCCTAACCTTCTTTAATTATTTAATTCTAATCTCAATGGGCATAATCGAAGTTAAAGATACCATTTTAACAATTCAATCTGGAGATGCCGTGGACTTACTTGGATGGACTTCTTTTTTTTACGTTTCAAATGGCGTAGGCACCATCATCGGCTCTATCATAGCAGGTAAGCTTGCTGATAAAAATCGAAAAAAAACGATGTTTCTAACCTATCTAATTTACATTCCATTCTGCATACTCTCTATCATACCTTTTATAATAACAGGTCAATATATGATTGCGCTTATTTTTGGATTAATAGGCCAAATAATATTTGGAGCTGTGGCGGGAGCCTTAAATGTAATCAGCCAGACCATTAATGGAGATATAACAAGGAAAGAATATCCCGATTTAAAAAGCACTTATTACGCTTTAACCATCTCTTCGTGGAATGGAGGGCAATCCTTAGGGCAATTAATCGGCGCGTTTTTATTTACGTTATTTGCGATGTATTTCATGGATTTTAACATTCTATATACAATCATAGCTATTTATTGTGCAGGTGTTTTATTGGCTAGCTTCTTAATATTTCGATCTATAAATCCAGAATTATATGAATTTGAACACGTAATCGAAGGGGAAAAAGAAGTTCATTTTGCTTGAACAATTTTTGCATGGATAAAAATACTTAAGATTTCCAAATTTTTTTTTTATTATCCACTTTTACAATAATCAAATCTAGGAGGATGCGATTTAAATGATGCAAGATAATGAATCAGAATTTAAGAAGAAATACGTATATATTTTCTGTTTTTTTTATACAGTTCAAGGTCTCTATAATGGTATTCAATGGATTATTTTACCAATATATTTAATTACTGTGGTTGAAAACATTGATTTTGCCACTATATTGCAAATATTTTCAATAGCTATATTACCTTGGTCGCTTAAATTTTTGATTGGCCTTATTAATGATAAATTTGGTAGTAAGAAATATGGAAGGCGAAAACCTTGGATTTTTGCTTTTGGAATTTGGACGGCCCTTTCTTTCATCATTACTGGTATTGGGCTAAATTTAATCGAAGGAAATGCAATCCTTAGTTTCATGCTAATTTGCTCATTGATGTGGAATATAGGCTTTGCCATTGCTGATACGGCTTTAGATGGTTTGATTTTAGATGTAACACCGAAGGATTATTTAGGAAAGGTACAAGGATATACGTGGAGCATGAATACAGCTTTTTACATGGCTGGTGGAATCATTTTAGGATTAGTATTTTTTATTTTGAATGCCATACCCCTACTTTTCATTGTTGAGGGTATTTTAGTATTTATTGCTTGTGCTTTTCCATTTTATATTAAGGAAACCCCATTATCAAAAGAAATTAAAGTTCTACGAAATTTAAAAAAAATTATTATAAATCGTACTAATTGGAAGGTCTTGATATTTTCCTTTATAGATTCCATTCCTTATTCTATAGTTTCACTCGCATATGGTCTATTAGTCATAATTTACATGCCTAATAGTCCAATAGAAGCTCAAGTGACCTCTTTATCATTAACTAGTGAAAGTTTGGATCTATTCATCATTTATAGCATTTTAGGTGCTTTAGGTGGAGTTGGTGTGATAGTTGGTTGTGTAATTACAGGTAAAATCGCTGATATTAAGAGAAGATCTGCTGTTTTCTTGGCCCAAATAATGTACATCCCCTTTTTATGCATCAGTGTCTTATTTAGAGGTCCAATTTTCTTGGGAATCGTGATGATGATTATCCTAGGAATTGGACAAGGAGCAATTACCACCTCATATCAAGCGATTCGTGGGGACATCGCAAAAAATTATCCTGAGATGGACAGCACGTATTATGCCCTCATCGTTTCATTTCTTAATGGAGGTCAAATGTTTGGATATGCTCTTTCAGCTCTGTTGCTTACGGTATTTTCGAAATATTTTTTTGAATTCTATTTAATCTATTTTTGGATAATAATCATAATGGCAGGCTTTCAAACACTTAGTTTACTGGTTTTCTTGACAATAAATCCAACGGAATATGAATTTTCCAGAAATTTAGAGAGCAAATCTCAGAAGGGTGAGATTTGATTAACAAACTAAACAGAGTTATTTATTGCATAATTGATTGTGTGAGATCCGATCAATTTTTTGAATTAATTCACAAAGGATTGCTACCAAATTTCAAGAATCTGATGGATAATGGGATATATAGTAAGAATTGTATTACTGATTTTCCCTCCGTGACGTATCCCACCCAGGTGAGCATGATCACGGGAACTTATACAGGAGATTTCAGAACTGAATCATGTCACGGGATTCCATTAACACATTGGATGGATCGGCGTTATTCTCCCCCAATATCTAGGAACTACATCTCAAGAGATTTACAAATTTATAAAATCAATGACGATTTAGGAGCAAATTGTAAGACTATTTTTGAAATGATTGAAGAAGGAAATAAAGCAAGTATTCTTCAATTTATTAACCGGGGAACTGATTATTTTTTTCCTGAAAACAAGTTAAAATTAATAACTTATTATTTACTATTAAAGTACTCGCGAAATCTAAAACGAAAAATTACCAGGACCAATACTATTTCAGTCTTGCAGTTATTAGATACTTTTAAAAACCCTAAAAAATATTTTCACGTTTCAGAACCACCCATATGTTCCTTACTATATTTATTTACCCCAGATATTTTAATGCATTCATACGGTAGTGAAAGTCATGTTTATAAATTGAATCTTCTTCATCTTGATAAAGTTATTGGAATTCTAATTGATGAGTTAACTAATTTGGGTTATATTGAAGACACTGCAATTGCGATAGCCTCTGATCATGGTAATGATAAGGCAAAGAAGCATGGTGATTTATCAAAATTTTTAAATAAAAATGGTTTGATTAATTATCGAAAAAAAAGAAAGGCAAATGTTAATATCCCAGAATTTGGTTGTGCGGGTTTCATGTATTTTAATGGGTCAAATAATCATATTCCAAAGAATTATTGGTCTTATCCAAAATTAAAAGACTTGAAAGAATATGGTCCAAAACAAGTCAATCTATTGGAAGAACTTTTTAATATCGAAGGAATTAATTTAATGTACTTCAGACGAGATGAAATTTCCATCAATAAAGGAATAATTGAACTGAGATTCAAAAACAGCCAATCAAATGAGACACATTCAGGAATAATTGAATATGTTGGAAATGGACCCCATCAAAAGACTCGATACATTAGCGAGGATGATGATCACGATGCTTTTGGATATGAAAATGATGAAATTGCTTCTAAATTAATGGATAATAAATTTCATTCCACAGAAGAATGGCTAGCACATACTTTTCATTTGAACTATTCCATGTATCCAGACTTAGTACCACGTCATTTCAGAAACCCTAGAAGCTCTGACATTATAGTAAGTACCCAAGGAGATGTATTTTATTCTGAAAAAGAAAGTCATAAACAAGAAGAATTAAATTTTCATGATATTGGATTACGGTCATGCTCAGTAGTCCCCCTAATAATTGGAGGTTCTAGTTTATTACCATCCAAAGAAATTAAATACTGCAAAATAACGGATATTGTCCCCACCTTATTAAAAACAATTGGAAAAAAGCCTCATGAATCTGTAGTAGGAAATAGCATGATTTAATAGAACTTTTTTTTTAATAAGATTTGATTGAATAAACTGTATTGAATCTTTTGAAAAAGGATGAGATTCTTCAACAGGGTGGTATTATATTGATAAGAAAAAATAAGGAAAAAGTTAAATCTAAATTTTACGATATTTCGACATGAGTTCCCGTGACCATGTAATGAATTTTTTCGGCCATTTTACAGGCATGGTCTCCGCAACGCTCTAAATATCGGGCAATCATTATGATATGGGCGCAGGCAGTGATGTTTTTAGGATCCTCCATCATGTAAGACACGGATTCTCGAAATATGCTCCATCTCATCTGATCTATTTCATTGTCTCTTTCTTCAAAATCCTGTAATTTAGTGATATCATTGTTGTCGAACGCCTCAACCGCATCTTCTATTAATGTTTTAACGTGTTCCCACATGTGAACGATTCCCAGAAATTCTGAAAACGGAGGCTTATCAGCCAATTCTATGGCAATACGAGCTATATCCTTTCCATACCGCCCAAGTCTATATAAATAGGTTATTAATTTCAGGATCGTGGCTAGTCTCCTTAAATCTATTGCCATTGGTTGGTATAGGGCAATTAATTTCAACGCTTTCTCTTCAATTTTATCATCAAAGTCTCTTAATGGATGTTTTCTATGATCGACATCCTTAGCGAGATCTGCATCCTGAGTTTTTAGAGCTCTCACCCCATCTTCCAACATGCTTAATGAATGTTTAGCCATGCTAATGACTTCGTTTTTTAACACTTTTATTTCCTTATGTAATTCCGATTTAGACATGTTTTAGCTAACCTCTCTATCCAAACCTGCCAGTGATATAATTTTCAGTCAACTTTTCTTTAGGATTTTCAAAAATTTGCTCGGTTCTTCCATATTCTATCAATTTACCCAAGTACATGAAAGCTGTGAAGTCACTAATTCTTGCCGCTTGTTGCATGTTATGGGTTACAATAACGACTGTATATTCCTTCTTTAATTCAGTGATCAATTCCTCAATTTTTGACGTGGCGATTGGATCAAGAGAGGATGTTGGCTCGTCCATCAATATTACTTCTGGTTCTATGGCTAAGGCTCTTGCTAGGCATAATCTTTGCTGTTGACCTCCAGATAAACCTAATGCGGAATCTTTCAATCTATCTTTGACCTCGTCCCACAATACTGCCATTTTAAGACTTTTTTCCAGAATACCGTCCAATTTTTTTTTATCGCGTACTCGATGAATTTTAGGACCATACAATACATTTTCAACGATAGACATGGGAAATGGATTGGGTTTTTGAAATATCATCCCAATTTTTTTTCTAATATTCATTACATTGACTCTTGAATCGTAGATATTTTTTCCTTTATATTCTACAATACCTTTAATTTTACATCCTTCAATTATATCGTTCATTCTATTAAAACTCCTTATCAAAGTAGATTTACCACATCCTGATGGACCAATAATTGCTGTAACTTCGTTTTTTTTGACAACCAAATTAATATCTTGCAGGGCATGATTATCTTCATACCATAAATTTAAGTTCTTACACTCAATTAAGATATTATTGTTTTTAGCATCATTGATTTTGTCCATATTATCCGCTTCATCCATATATTTTTTTTTATTATTTGATGATTTTAAAGTCAATAAATTCACCATTTTTTTTTCTTTTGATAACGATTTCTTATAAATATTGCTACACTATATAAAATAGCGACCAAGGTAAGCAAAACAAGCGCAGTTCCTGCAGCTGCGGTCTCGGAATCTGGAATAGCCGTAGATAATATGAATAAGTGATATGTCAAGGCCATTACAGGTTGTATGACAAATCGTGGTATTGTTCTTTGCCTAAAAACAGCAGCTGTAAATAATATTGGAGCAGTTTCACCAGCAGAACGTCCCATTCCCAGGATTACACCTGTTATTATCCCGGGCATTGCTGCTGGTAGTACAACCCTACTAATACTCTGCCACTTTGTTGAACCTAAAGCTAAACTTCCTTCTCTAAAGTAAACAGGAATGCTTTTCACTGCCTCTTCGGTTGTTCTAATAATTGTGGGAAGAATCATGAGAGCAAGGGTTAGTTGTCCCGCTAGCATTGAAATTCCCATATCTAAAATTAGCACGAAAAAGGCAAATCCAAATAAACCAAATACTATTGAAGGGGTTCCATTTAAATTATCAATGCCTGTTCGAATGAATCTAATCAATCTTCCATCCTTAGCATATTCAGATAAATAGATTCCCGCAGCCATCCCTATAGGAACGGCATAAAAAATCGCACCTCCTACAAGATAGAGCGTTCCGATAATAGCAGGAAAAATACCACCTTCACGACCGAGATCATCGGGTGATTCAGTAAGAAATTCCCAAGTAATTGCTGGAAGTCCTCGGTCAATAATATAATACAAAATTATACCAAGTGAGCATAAAACGACTAGAGTCATGAGCATGATGGTTAAAAATACCAATCTTTGTTGATTCTTCACAGACATTATTTTTAATAAAATAAAAAATCCGACAAAAGCAAATGTGATTAAAATCCCATTAAGAACACCAAACCAGGTAGTTAATACCCATCCGAAAATTCCAATTAAAACAATATACAAGATATAATAACGATATTCAACTACTTTTTTAGGGAGGGTGATTTTAAACCTACTTTGACTTTTTGATTCACCTTGGAACTTTCTATTAATTCTACTTAAAATTATGCTTGAAAGACTATTTATTATAAAGGTCATGATAAATAATATGAGAGCCAAAGCAAATAAAGCTTTAAAATGGAGACTGCCTTCGGGAACCTCGCCCATTTCAATACCGATCGTGCCCGTGATAGTTCTGACACAGGTAAAAATATTTGTTATCGGTTCTGGAAAAAGATTACAATTGCCCGTTACCATTAATACTGCCATGGTCTCTCCAACTGCTCTCCCAATACCTAGAATTATTGCTGCGGTAATTCCAGATATGGCCGCTGGTAAAACCACTTTGCTTATCATTTGCCATCTTGTTGATCCCATTGCTAAAGAAGCTTCTTTATATTCCTTCGGTACGGATCTGATTGCATCTTCTGAAACACTCACGATAATGGGTAAAGCCATGACAGCTAAAATCAGCGAGCCAGATAACCATGATGCGCCTGATCCTGCCTCATTGAAATTTTCACTAATCCAAACATTTAATATGATGATTCCGAAAAATCCATAGACCACAGAAGGGATTCCAGAAAGAATTTCTACTGCTCCCTTTAAAAATCTGCTAGTTTTTGGAGGTGCGATTTCAGCTATAAAAATTGCGGTTGCGATTCCTAATGGAATGGAAATAATCATCGCACCAATTGTTACGAGTATTGTTCCTGCTATGATATTAAACGCTCCAAACTTAGGTTTTTCCGCGGTGGGAGACCATTCATCATCAAATAGGAATTTATCAAGAGGAACTTTGTTAAAAAAATCTCCTACATTCAGGAATAAAAATACAAATATAAAAAATACAATTAAAGTTGATAATATAGCGCAAAATAATAGAAGATAGTGCATTCCTTTGCCTTCAGAAGGGGTGAATGAAATATAAACCTCTTCTTCTGTCAATGGTTCTTCAATTGGTTCAATTATGGAAGCCAAAATAGCATACCTTTTAATTATTAACTAGTTGATAATGTTTCTTGAAATTAATTCAAGATATCCTTCATGAATGTCTTGAATTTTTTTGTAATAATCTATATATGAAGCAAAGAGCATAATTTAATTTATTTTATATCTACATAAATTATGTGAGAGAATATAGACACTATAGTTCTATATAGATTAGAATTAACATATTGATAATTAAAATCATTTCATAAAAGAAAATAATTAGATCAAAAAGAAAGAATAATTAAAAAGATAAATAAAAAAAATTTTGTTATTAATTCTAATTATTGGTTTAGTCAGCTTATAAGGGTACAAATCCTTCTTCAGCAACATATGCTTGTCCGGTAGAAGATAAAACATAGTCTATGAATTCTTCAATGGTATCATCTTCACTAGGATCTCCAAGGGTCAAGAGATATAAAGATCTTGAAATAGGATAAGTGCCATCTTTTACTGTAGCAATAGAAGGAGCGATGTATTCAATTCCATCATCAGACACCTGAACTATTTTGATATCATCATTATCCTCATCTGCATAGCCCAATCCAACATATCCAATAGCGGCTCCATTTGAACCTTCAACTGTTGACAGCACCGCACCATTCGAATTCAACTCTTGCATGGAGCTATCACATTCACCTTCAATACCTAAAAGCTCTTCGAAGCTTGCCCTTGTTCCTGAATTACTGTCTCTGCCTATCAAGAAAATGTCGACGTCAGGATAACTTGAGTCAATATCATTCCAATTCGTATATCCCGATTCCGCTTTATAAATGTTGGCGATATCAGATTCCGTGAGATTGAGATCTAATCCATCCCAAACACCGCCTTCATTACCCACGATTATAGCTATTCCATCTAAGGCAAATTTTGTCTTAACTAAATCAGGATAAGCGGATTCTTCTGAAGATTTTAAATCACGAGAAGCCATTCCTATATCGACTAATGCTTGTCCGGCTTGTTTCACGCCCACGCTTGATCCGCCGCCACCCACCGATATGTCCCATATTTCATCTTCTTTGTCTTCCATTCTATCTTCGAAGTGCTCTGCAATTGCTGAGATAACCGGTAAGCAAGTTGTTGATCCTGCAATATTGATATCTTCTACGTCTTCTTCTTCTAAAAGTTCTTCACCGTAGATGATTCCAACTGCGGTCCAGGTAATAAATGCTGCTGCAAGGACTCCAATTATTACTAAAGCAATTATACCTTTTTTTTCCATATTTTTTACACCAAATTTTGGTTATTTGATTTAATTTTCTTCAAATTAAAAGAAATTTCGATATAGAATATGTGAAGTTATTTAGATGTTAGAGACCTATATATTCTATATATCTCAAATCTCATCCTAAACAACAGTTTGGAGCATTTTATTAATGATTTAACAAAAATAGGTCTTAGTGAAGTTGAATTCTATCAAATTCTAAGCTTAAAAATTTAATGAAGACCTTGTCTAATGTTATCTCTAATCTATTCGCATTGAATGATCTTACAAAAAAAATTATATAAACTATATATACTATATAAGAAATCCATTAAAGAATCATCACTCTAATTTTTCTTAATATATTCTATACTTTCCTAAAGTACCAAAATAATATTCATGAGATATAAAAATAATGTTCTTTATGAAAAAAATAAAAGATAGGAAGCTTGTATTATCCATTTTCATTCTAGCGTTAATCTTTTTCACTATAAATCAAATTCAAAACTATCCAGAAGATGATGATCTAAAAACTTCTCATGAAAATAGAGACAATATTAAAATTCCAAACTTTTCAGACTTTTGGGATGAAGAAGATCTTCAATTTATTCACATCTTGAATGATAACTGGTCAGCAATAGAACTCGATTGGATTCAAAATAACACGGGCAGCTGGGACGATCCACATATCATTGAAAACGTGACGATTAATGCTGGTGAAAATGGAATAGGCATATTGATTGAAGATTCTAATCAACATTTTATAATTCAGAATTGTACGATATATAATTCAACGGAGGGAAATTTTGATACAGCAGCAATTTATTTGAAAAATGCAGATAATGGAACCATCATTGAAAATTCCTTATCATACAATAACGGTTCGGGATTAATATTAGAGAATGCTATTAATATAACCATATCCCAAAATTTCATAACTAACAACAAGGAGGATGGAATTTTTATTATCGGTCAAAGCAGGAATAATACTTTTTTAGAAAATGATATAGTGAACAATACTATCAAAGGAATGGATTTCAATGACACTTCAAACTGGAATGTTATTTTTAAAAATAACTTTACAAATAATGGAATTAATGCCATGGACAACGGAACAAACAATTCTTGGTATAACGATACTACTGGAAACTACTGGGATGATTATACAGGATGCGATTCTGACAATGATGGAATAGGACAAACTCCTTACGAAGTTCCAGGTGAGGTTGGAGCTCGGGATTTATATCCTATTTGTTATACAAAATGTTCTCGCTCAACTATAGTCGTGGAAGCTGAAGATGCAGATGATCCAGAAGATCAAGGAGATCCTACTGTTCAGTTCATGCTCCAAAATATTGGATCAATCGCCATTGTAATAATTTTAGTAGAAGTCGTTTTGGGGATTATGATCTTCATAAATAAAAGGAGAGAAAGCCGATTTATCGATGGAGACGATTTCTGGTCTGAAAAATCTTGATCTGGAAGCGAAAATAAATTTCTTTTTTATCATATCTTTTCTCTAATTTATTTAATAATGTTCTATATCTTGGTTTTTATTGAGAAAAAATTCATAATAAACTGATATTAAGACATCAAACATGCAACTATAAATGAGAAATTTTGTGGTCTTTTTTTATTTTTAAATAACAAAAAAATACTTCTGTTAATCAAATTAAAAACCCTAATTAAATTTCATTCATGGAATGCCAAAAAGTTTCCAACAATTTTGTTCACTCCGAACTTTACATTGATCCAGTTTTAGAAGAAGTATTAATTGATCCGTGTCAATATAAAATCGATGAAATGGAGAGAGCTCATGTTGATTCAGGTGATTATTTAAACCTCAGAAATAAATGTCTTTGGTTGGTTTTCTATTTTGAGCATCAGGCAAGATGTAGAATTGCAGCCTACATCCAAGATGGATTTTTTGTGATATGGAGCATGGTAAGTACTCCTCAACGCAAGGGGGTCGGATCGAGAACTTTAAAACTCCTAAATCAAAAATTTAAAGAGAAAGAATGTGAATTAGGCATCCGCGTGGTGGATGTTTGGCCATCGGCTAAACTTTTTTGGAAGAAAATGAAAAAGAGAGATTTAATTACTGGTTTTAAAGAATATAAAACATGATCAAATAGGGAATACCAAATTTGATGTATTATAAGGAGATATGAATGAATTGGACTGAAATTAAATGCATTCAATATTTTGACATGCCACTCATAGAAGAATCCCTCTATAGGCAAAATATATTAAGGACTAAACTCTTAAAAAAAAAGAAAAAAAACTCTCGCAAGAGACTGAGAATTAATTAATCAAAAAATCTGAAATAAAATTCATTCAACATGGATTTTTTTTTTCTATTAAATTAGCCATTCTTTTTCCGATTTCTTTTTATCCATCCTTGGACAATGCGATTCCAATTTAAGGGATGAGAAAGATCATTTAAATATTGATATTGAATCAATTTTTCAGGTTCCTTATTGCTGACTTTTTCCTGAAGATTCATGCTTGATCACGAATAGAGAGAAATGTGTTATTGAGGATATTCATTTTTCTCAATATTATATTAATATTTTATCCATGTAATATAGCTTGAGATTGCTTACTTAATTACACGTCTTCAGGGGTTCTTTTGATAGAAAATAAGAAGTTTATATTCTTAATATCACGTTCAAGTTATATATATAGAATACCTTAATTTATATATTTCTTCATTTATTAGTAGAGCTGTTTTTTTTAAATCTTATGGAGTTTTTAAGAATTTATAAACAAGAGATATATAGTCTATATAGATCTACATATTGAATATAGAGAAACTTATTAAAATATAGAGATCTTTCTTGCATAAAGAATATAGAACTTATATTTAAAAATTTTAAGGTCAAAGATCGAAGGAAAAAATATGTTTAACTTAGAAACGAGAAAAGTTCAAAAAACCGGTGGATCATCGTTCATCGTGAGCCTTCCCATTGATTGGGTGAAATCTCATAAGATTGACAAGAGTCATGATGCTGGGAAAGGATACACCTTAGGCTTAATACCTCAACCAGATGGAAACTTGCTGGTCACTCCCGATCCAAACTCTGAAGACATTCTTAAAACGAAAGTGATCATGGCAGACGATTATGAAGATTTCAATTTTTTATTTCGAGTGTTGATTGGAGCGTACATCATGGGATTCACCAGCATGATTGTAAAATCCAGCAAGAAATTTGAGCCATACGTGAGAGATTGCGTGATAAAGTTTACTCAGATTGCAATAGGTCCGGAGATTATTGAAGAGTCAAATCAGAACATCGTAATCAAGGATTTATTAAATCCCAAAGAAATGCCTTTTGAAAAGACTATTCGGAGAATGTATATTTTAGCAGAGAGCATGCATGAAGATGCGATCAATTCATTACTCAATGAAGATAAAGAGTTAGCAGAGGAAGTGATACGTAGAGATAATGATATTGACAGATTGCATTGGTTAATCGGTCGGCAATCCCACATAGTATTAAGAGATATTATATTATGCCAGAAGATGGGAATTACCTTAGAGGATGCCAGTCATTATCAGAAAATGAGTAGGCTTTTAGAACGGTCAGGAGATCATGCGGTAAAAATTGCTCAAAATGTTCTGAAATTAATCGATCATGAAGTTGAAAAGGAGATTATTGATAAAATTACGGAAGCAAGCAAGATATCCTTAAAATTACTTACTCAAAGCTTAGATTCATGGCTTCAAAAAGACATGTACTTGGCGAATAACAATATTGAATACATAAAAGAGCTTATTACTTTATGTGAAAGCATTAATATAAGTCCAAAACATCAAGACGTAGAAGCTTCGATTGCCATTAGTTACATCGTTGAGAGTATAAGAAGAACCGGGGAGTATGCCGGAGATATCTCCGAGATCATCATAAACAATTTAATAAAGGAATAAATTTTATTTTAAACTTTTTATATATTGAAAAATTAGTTCTGCTGCAGCTTCAATCTGAGTTAGGCATGTAACTTCCGGCACGTTATGTGAAAACATGGTGGGAATTCCTATCAGTGCTGAAGGAATGCCTAACCATTTTTGAGCTTTTCCAGCATCAGAACCGTACGTTTCAAAAACTCCATCCTGACATGGAATATTATTATTGTCAGCTATTTCACTTATTCTCTTGCAAATATTATAATCATAGATTCCTTTTCCTGAACTATCTTGCCATACTATTACCGGCCCCCCTTCAAGTTTAATATCAGAGCTTATGCTTCCCGTGAAATCCGCAACCAATCCGATATCAAGTGCAATGACTTGATCAATAGAATGATTTTTGAGGAAGTATAATGCACCTTCTGTGCCGATTTCTTCTCTCGTGGTCGCAAC
>SDNN01000224.1 GCA_004524425.1 Promethearchaeota archaeon | reverse complement strand
TTCTGTGAAGAGGACCTTACAGGGAATATCGATGATTTTATGAATGAAAGAGTACCGGATAGTCAATTATTACTCTTCTTTGCCTCTCAAAAATCTGTTTTTAGTTCAGTAGATTGTGCTCATGAACTTGAATTAGCAAGGCAACATAATATTCAAATCATTCCAGTTAAAGGATCTGATGTTAGTTGGGATGATTTGGGAAGTATTGGATTAAGTAGACAACTAGGATTTGAATATGATGAAAATGATTTTGATGGATTTAAGAATAGTTTATATGACTATGTCAAAAAATTTAAAGAGACAGTTGATCTTTTTGAAGCTGAAGGTGCAGAACATGATAAACATAAATTTGTAATAAAAAATTCATTAGAGAACTTAATTGAATCAGAACTATTCACAAACATTCTTAAAGAACATTTCTCTGAATTTAAAAAAGCTTTTGATGAATTAAGCAATAATCGCATTACATTAGTAGAATATTTCCTCAAAATTGCGCGAATACTCGATCAGAATTAGGATAAATAACCATAGTCTATTCCTTTTTTTTAGACTTATTTATGATATTAAAACAATAAAAAAGAATCTCAATTTGTTTAAAAATAATCTCCACGTTTCTCATTTAAACACACATTCTCGTACTAATTTTCCCCTTTCAGTGAGATTCATAACTACTACTTTTGGGCGGCTCATAGCCTCAATAGAATATTTTATTCCTTGTGTTCCTAAACCAGATGATTTAGCACCTAAAAATGGGAAATGATCAGGTCCTCGTGAGCTTTTTCCATTAATCTGTACGGTGCCCACTTCTAATTCTTGTGCGATATTAAATGCAAGATCAATATTATCCGTAAAAATCATTCCTTGTAAACCATATTCAGATTGATTTGATATCTTGATCGCCTCTTCAGCACTAAAAACACGAATAAATGGCAATACAGGGCCGAATGGCTCCTCCCAAGCAACGCGCATATCAGTTGTAACGTGATCTAAAATGGTGGGATGTATTATATTGCCTTCTCTTTTATTTCCACATTTCAAAACAGCCCCTTTTGAAAGTGCATCATCAATTAATCCTTGAACATAATCACATTGTTGAGAGCTTATAAGGGGACCAATATCCTTATTTTCAGCAGGATTTCCTGTCGACAATTCAATAGTTTTTTGAGTCACTTTCTCAATTAGCTCATCGGCTATTTTTGGCATGGGTATAACTCTTTTTACCGCAGTACAACGCTGACCACTATAAGAAAAGGCACCTGACACAATGGCATTTGTCGTTAAATTCAAATCAGCATCATCGAGTACGATCGCAGCATCCTTTCCTCCTAATTCTAATAATAATGGTTTCATTCCTGCAATTTTTGCTAAATGCTTTCCCGTTTCGGAAGAACCTGTAAATGCAATCATGTCTATTTTCGGATGACTAGTAAGATAATCTCCTATTTCTGATCCCCTACCTGTTATTATGTTAAAAACTCCAGGAGGGACTCCTGCTTTCTCAAGAATGACACCAAAATGTGATGCTGTAATGGCCCCTTGGGTAGGAGGTTTCATGACAACAGTGTTTCCCGCTATAAGAGCAGGAGCAATTTTAGAACCAGTTAAGTTGAAAGGATAATTAAATGGTCCAATGCATAAAACAACTCCCAATGGTACCCGGTAGGTCATTGATATTTTTTCTCGGGTAAACCCTTCAAACGCATCTCCCATGATAGTTTCACCAGCAATTTGGGAGCCTGCATCCGCAGTTCCATTAAAAATGTCTGCGGTTCTTACAATTTCAGAAATGGCACTTTTTAGTGGTTTGCCATTTTCCTGCATGAGGATGTGTCCTATTGGTTCAGCCCATTTGACAATTAAATCGGCAATCTTACGTAGAATACTAACTCGTTCTTGTATGGGAGTATCTATCCAACATTGCATGTTATCTCGAGCACATTTTATTACATCATCGACCTCATCTTTGGTGCAAGCTTGAATATTCCCTAATAGTTCATCATTATAAGGATTTTTAATCGGAATGGTTTTACCAGATTGAGAAATTAACCACTCCCCTCTAGAAAAATATTTATAATCAAAACCCTCTTTCATTACTGAAAATTCATTAATTTCGTTCATGTTTAACAATATTTGATTTATATATCATTTCTTTGAATATGACTTAAATACTTCAAGTGAAAATTTAAGAATTACTACTATAGAATATAAAAAATAGAATAGAGATTGATTTTTAACACCATCATATGATAAAATTGAAAATCTTACGGTTATATACGATTAATTTTAGATTTTAATAAATCCCTAGTATAATTCAACTTTCCTCCCGCCATGATTATCTCTCTTTCTCTATTAGAGAGGTCATGCTCAACTGCAAATTCTGATATTTGAGTCAAGTTTTTAATCTCAATGGTTCCAGTATTATTCAACAATGAATTCTTAATACCTTGAATTTCCAATAAATCATCTTGTTTTAATTTATCATGATCAGCATCATTTAGGAAAGTTAAAGGGAGAATTCCAAAGTTTATCAGATTATCTCGATGAATTCTAGCAAAAGATTTTGCCACGATAACTTTAATCCCAAGAAATCTTGGTGCTAATGCGGCATGTTCTCTGCTTGAGCCTTGTCCATAATTTGATCCACCGATAATAGCACCTCCACATTGCTCTTTTGCTTCTAAGGCTCTTTCTGAAAACTTTTCATCGATTTGTTCAAATACAAAATTGCTTATTTTTGGTAAGTTAGATCTATAAGGTAATATTTTTGCTCCCGCAGGCATGATATCGTCTGTTGTAATGTTGTCCTCAACTTTAATTAGAACTTTAATAGCTAAATTTTCCTCCAAAGGTTTAAAAGATGGTAAGGGCACTATATTACGACCTCGAATAATCTCAATATTTTGAGGATTTTTTGGAGGGTCAATAATTAATGAATCATTTATTTCAATGTCCTCTGGTAAGGAAATCAAGGGAAATGCTCCCAACTTGCGCGGATCAGTTAATCTTCCATTAAGAGCCGTTGCGACCGCAGTTTCTGGGCTTGTTAGATATATTTTAGCAGTTTTAGTACCTGATCTCCCGTAAAAATTCCTATTAAAAGTTCTTACACTCACTGCATCCGTTTTGGGAGCAAACCCCATCCCAATACAAGGACCACAAGCACATTCTAAAATTCTTGCGCCTGCGGATATTATATCTAGTAAAGTTCCCCTTTTAGCTAGTTCAATTAATACTTGGCGTGAACCGGGAGATATCCCAAGAACTACATTTTTATCTATTTGTTTTTCTTTTAATAATGAACCAACGAGGAGCATGTCTTTTAAGGAGCTATTGGTACATGATCCAATGGCGACTTGATCAACTCTAAAACCTTCAATTTCCGAAACTGGTACGACATTCCCAGGAGAATGCGGTTTAGCAACTAATGGTTCCAGATCTGATAGATTTACCTCTATTATCTTATCATAATCCTTTTCGGTTCCTTGTTGTATTTCAAGATATTGATTTTCTCTTTTTTGAAGTCTTAAAAATTCCCTTGTTTTTTGGTCTGATGGAAAGATTGATGTAGTAGCACCAGTTTCCGCACCCATGTTAGTGATGGTGGCTCTTTCTGGAACCGAAAGGGAGTTCACTCCGGGGCCAAAATACTCCAAAACATTGCCCACGCCTCCCTTTACGCCTATTTTTCTAAGTATCTCTAAAATGACATCTTTTGCTGAGACAAACTCTGGTAAAGAACCTAAAAGCTTAATGCCTATTATTTTTGGAGTCTTTACGTAAAAGAGACCACCACCCATTGCAATTGCAACATCTAACCCCCCCGCACCGATGGCAATCATTCCCATTCCCCCTGCAGTAGGTGTATGAGAATCTGAACCCAATAATGTTTTTCCAGGTCTAGCGAATCTCTCAAGAAATACTTGATGACAAATTCCATTACCCGGTTTTGAAAACTTTATACCATATTTCGCGGCAACAGAAGCTAAATATCGGTGATCATCTGCATTTCTATGATCTGTTTGAAGGATGTTATGATCGACAAAAGAAACGGATAATTCAGTCTTTACCTTATCTAATCCTAAAGCTTCAAATTGAAGATAAGCCATCGTACCCGTGGCATCTTGGGTTAAAGTATTATCTATTTTGATTCCTATTTCTTTTCCAGGTTTGAATTCTCCTTCAAGTAAGTGCTCTTTTATGATTCTTTTTACAATTGAAGTCATTTACTTAAAACTCTTAATTAATTGTAATTTTCTAATTAAAGATTGTTTAATTTTATTATTGTGAGCTCTTTTAAATTAAACAATAATAAAGATTTTAATTTTTAGAATTATACCATCTTTCTCGGATCTAATAATTCATCGATATTACCTTTGATTTCCAAATTCAATTCTTTTATGACTTCTTTTATAGATTTTCCTTCTCTATATGCCTTTTGAGCAATCTCTGATGCCTTATCGTATCCTATAACGGAGCTCAAGTTAGTTACTACCATCAACATTTTCTCTAAATCCTTATCGATTTGATCCACATTGGCTTTTAT
>SDNN01000002.1 GCA_004524425.1 Promethearchaeota archaeon | reverse complement strand
TAATCTTCGCAAAAATCCAATTATTTTTCATTATTATACCGAAATTATTCGATTTTGGAGTAAGCTTAACTTTATTCTGCAAAAAACATCAAGATCTCTAAACAATTTTTCTGTATCCAACAAGGATACGGCGCTCTATTTATTTCTAATTTATCGATCATTTTTCGAAGGCGCTTCAAATAACGAAATAATCTCAGAATTAAATTTATCGAAAAATAAAATAAGGACATATATTCAGTTTTTAGATCAATTGAAAACCTTCTCCTGGGAAATTGCATTAGCGGGTAAATCTAATAGAGAAAGAATCAGTATTAAAGAAGCAATTCCTAATTTTTTTATTGATCGCTTGTTACCTGTAATGGATTTGCAATTTTTAAAAGAGAACATCCAATATTTAAATTATTCAAACTTATCGCACAATTTTTTCCGCTTTAATGAGTTAAAAAGAGTACATTTGATTAATCACTCTTTTAATGAAATTAAGAAAAGTTTAGAGGAAGAAGGTGTTTCATTAAAACGAGATCAAGAATTTTCTGACTTATTCATGATTCAGGATTCGCAGAAAAGTAAACTGTTAACCAATAAATGGTATCAGTCTGGTTATTTAATATTACAAGATAAAGCATCGGTCACGGTGGTCCACGTGTTAAATCCTCAACCAGATGAATTAATCTTAGATATTTGTGCTGCTCCAGGAAACAAGACTAGCTTGATTGCTCAAAAAAGCAAAAACAAAGCTAAGATCATTGCCAATGATTTTAACAAAGATAGAATCTCTTTTGCGAAGAAATTACTCTTAAAGATGAATGCATCTTGTTCTTCCTTGACCTGTAGTGATGGCATAACTCCTCCTTATAGAGATGGAATTAAATTTGACAAAGTTTTATTAGATGCTCCTTGCACAGGAAGTGGTGCCTTTTTGACTAGTCCTGAGCTTAAATGGAGGCAAAATAGAAGTTTCTTGTATCAAAATATGACCTTGCAGGAAAAGCTTTTTCAGAGTTCCATCCATTTATTAAAACCAGAAGGAACTTTGGTCTACTCTACCTGTAGTTTGTATCCTGAAGAAGGTGAACTCCAAGTTTTAAAATTCTTAAATGAGTTAGAGCCATTAGATCTTCCAAATTGGGTCTCACCTAGCTATAAGATTGATGATAAGCAAGTTCCCGGTTCTGGAAGACTTTTTCCATCAATCCATCATTCACAAGGTTTTTTTATAGGAATATTCAAAAAAAAAGAATAAATAATAATAATTATGGTTAATAAGGGAAAAAAATTTTGGACCATTGGACAAATCGATGCCACCGGGGTTAGAGGGCCTCATGAGAAAGAACTTGAAGATATTAGCAATGTCAAGTATTCACTTTTCGTGGATATTGATATGCACCAATTGGAAAAAATGGTGGAGGAAGATCTAGGTGGAAAAATTGAAAATATAGGATTTAACGAGGATTGGACCATCACTGTTGAAATGTTTCCTGAAGTAAACATTCACATGGCATATACTTATTTTGGTGATGAATTTGGAGATGGCATCGAAGCAGAATTTAAATTTTATTTTTCTGGTGAAAGGGTGACCATGGTGCCTGGGGAAGATAGTGCAACTTACATTGATATCGTAATGGATTTTATGGATAGATTACTCAAAAAAAAGGAACCCTTCGAAAAAAACTATGATGAGAAGACAGATTTGATGAAGAAAGTCTTGATTCAAAGGAGCGAACCTTTTAAATTCTTAACCGAAGAAGATGTAGAAGCATTAAAAAGTTTTATAGGAGGAAAAGCATGGAAAACTACTCAAGGCTGGCGTATAAAAAAAGAATTTTTTCCCCAAATGACGGTGGAAATCATTTGGAATCAAACCGAAGGGTTAGATATTAATTTTTCTGGCGAGAAGCTTGAAAAAATGAGTAGTTATCATGCCGAATTAGTATGCATTTTTATTATCAATCACGTTCTGAGATACATAACCTTGAATCATCCTGAGAAGGAATTACCTGATATTTGTTATATCATGTTCTCAAGATTGTTTACGAAAGAAAAGAACTGGATTCATAGACGAGCCTAAATAAAAATTAGAAAACAAATAATATTAACTTAGTTTGAGGTCCAAATAACTGCTCTTCCTTTTTTCTTATCAGTCCTTCTGACTTCTTGAGTGTTTTCCAAATCAGACATGACTTTCCAAATTTGTGAATTACTCAGCTTGAAATACTTTCTCAATTCGGGCGTTGACATTTCTCTACCGCTTAACAAGTTAACAATTAATCGCTTAATCTCTTCAATTGTATCATCATCAGAATCGCTTTCTTTATCATCTTCTTCTTTTTCCTCATTTATCTCCATATCAGTAATGATTCTGGTTGCCACTT
Organism: Promethearchaeota archaeon; assembly: GCA_004524425.1. The sequence goes on along the minus strand of SDNN01000002.1, from coordinate 49,304 downwards.
TTTTTAATTGCATGATGTTTGTTTCTATTCCTTTTGGTTTCATGAAAAGACAACATAATTCCAAATCTTTTGGAAATGCAACAATATAAAAGTTGTCATATAAGATTGCTCTAGGTTTTTTTCCCGCATTGCCTCCTCTAAAGGCTAAATAGAAATTCATGGCGAAATCATCAATATTTATAAGAGCCTTTTTTTTTTCATATTCCTTTTTCCATTTTAAAAATGGACCGTCAATCATGTCAAATCCTATTAGGGCTGCACCAAAAATTTCTTTTTCACTAAAGTTCATTCTCTTTTAACCTCTTTCTTTTTAATACTAAATTTAATTCACTTTCTATTATCTCCATTAACTTCCCTCTGTTAGAAGGATTTATGGCTGTAAGACCATAGGTTTTTATTTGGAGTAAATCTTCCACCAGTTTTTGCGACATTCTTCCATTTATGTCCATGCAGAGATCTTGTTTATTAGCTATGGCAACTATTGGACAGTCATCTTCGATAACTTTATTAGTCATTTCAATCAATTTCCTTGAGTTCAAAACGTTTCTGGGAGTTGAATCAACAACGATAAATACAATGTCTGATCCCGCTAAATATTCTTCTAAATAATTAAGATAAGAAGTTTGACCTCCAAAATCCCATATTTTAATGTTATATTTGCCAAGTTCTACATGCTTTAAATCAAAACCTTGCGTGGGAACATAATATCTATCAATATCTTTACCCGATAACAATTTAACCATGGTAGTTTTACCAACTGCTGGATACCCGATTATCGATATTTTAGCTAAGTCATTTATAACTGAACTTGCCATTTTACATGTAATCTATTGTAGTTTTATAAGAAAATGGCATTAAGATATTATATTAATCTCGATAATATGCACGTATTATTTCGACATTTTTTTTTTATGAATGAGAGCAGATCTATCTTACTTAAACTTTAACTTCTTAAATTTAATTGCCAGTGTAATCATGATTGAAAAAAATATTACCATTTGCAATATAAAAGAAAGTTGCATTAAAATTATTTTACCCCACCCAACATAAGGAATAACTCGTGTGACTTTTCCTAATATCCGATTTTTAGGTATTGGAGCTTTATCCACAGATGGATTTGCGTCTCCTTTTGTCAGGTAATACCAATCACTTCCATTTTTCCATTTTGAAATCACCCGATGTACGATGGGATCATTTGGGGCATCCCTCCATAATCCAGACGCATTAAATATTATGATATCTCCATCGTTTTTCCCTGCTGAACATTCTTTTATGCGACTACTATTTTTTATGCCGCTTGCTAATACCATATCCCCTCTTTTAATATCCGGGTACATTGAATTTGATTTAACGACTGCCACGGGCTGTGAAGTCTTTAAAACAATACCCATGATAAAAAGTGTTAAAAATGGACTAACAATCATGAAGAATATTATCATGATTACAATCAATTTCTTGTAATCTGCTCTAATAATAAACTCACCTAAATTGAACTAATTATAATAAGAGAGGTATTTACTATTCGCCATATTAATTAGAAACTTGGCGAGCTTTATAAAAATATAAAAGCACCTGTATTTAAATATATAGATCTTATATGGTTCTATAGGATATATATCTACATATATCTCTCATAAAATAAGAGCTTGAATGAGAAGAATTAATTTTGATTAAAAAGCAGAAAGCATCATTAAATTATTCCTGTAATGTTTATGTTATAATAAAAGAGCAATAAAATCAACGAGAAAAATGTCGGAACGATCAAACTAAATGTCAATAATCTTTGAGATACTCGGATACATTCTTGTAATGTTTCCATTATGGTTTCAAAATATTTAGGATTTCCCCAAATCTTAATGTCATCGATGATGGAATCAGTATAGTAAAATTCTACGGGTTCTAAATTATCATCTGCTTTTTGAATGAGTTTTTCTAGTTTTTTTATGATAAATTCTAATTTGATTTTATCTCCTAATGGAGAGTATCCTCTACTGGTTAATTGACGCGCCACTGTGTGTGAATCAGAAGTGGTTATCTCTCCTCTTTCTATACCCCTATTTTGAAGCATGTTAAGGATATATGATCGAATATCAACATAAGCATTATTTGCATCGAAATGAATTAACGCGGTTTTTTGATTCGTTTCTGAGTTTTTAAAAATATGCACAACAATCCCTCCATAACCAATACCTTGAAACTCAGAATATTCATCAACGGGATCAACAGCAAATCCGTATAATAGTTTCACGTGTTCACTAATTTCTCTGCTCTTGCTCATGAAAAATTTTTCTGCCACATCCACTAATTCATTTCCTTCTATCGAATCTTTTTCTATGAGGACCTCATCTCCAATTATCGAATTATGAGAATCTATTATCATAACATCACGATATTTATTCCACTGGGCAATTTCCCTTATTCTGTTTCCAACTTCAGCCTGAATATCATCAGAAGGGAGAGGATGACGAGTTAAGAATAAGATGGGGATGTTATCAACTTCCATTCCAATAATTTTGGAATTATTAGAAATTTTTCTTGTAAAATCTTTTATGTCCTCCATCCACTGAATTTCTTGATTATTTTTAATTCTATTTACGTCAGTTTTTATTCTATTTAAGACCTTGTTCACTTCATTTTGGGATGTGAGATTTTGGGAATGATCTGTTGTCGTGTGATAGACAGTGGTACCTGGAATTTCATTTCTAAAGAGTTTGTATATACTTTCCGGTAAATCTGAAGAGCCACAAGTTTTAAAGGGTCCGAAATGAACATGCGGTACGATAAATATGCCTTTCATTTTTTTGGTGTTCTTATTTCGGATTGCTAAATATTGGATCTTGATAGATGAATTGATTCCAACCTTGTCAAAGATTTGTTCAATTTTATCATCGTTTCCGCTAGTTATCATGGAAAGGACGAATGCACGGATAAAAGGATACCCTCCCAATCCAGTCGCCTCTCTATATATTTTACTAACATTGAAAATTCCTCGTGCATAGGGAACAGTAAACAATAAAGCGCACGTGGAGAAAAAGATGATTGCTCTAATAAAAAAGATCAATGATAACTGGGCCGTGTATATACTATAGAGAATGATGATCGAGATGGGTTGAATTAATGAAAGTAAAAAATGGCCATATTTTCCCACCGTAGTGAATGAGAAATAAAGAACGAATGCTACAATATAGGCGATGATAGTTCCTAACATGAGAAAAACTTCTTGAAACGTGAAATTTTGTAAGTATATTGCGAGACCTTGTCCAACAAGAAAACTGCCTCCAATAATAGAGTTAAAAATAGTATTCATTTGTATGGACCATCCTTTCGGAGGTGCAGCTAATACAGGAGCTCTTTTTGCATATAGCAATGAGAAAAAAGCCCCAATTAATGAAGTCACCATGAATATTATAAAAATCTGTAGGAAGTATTGAAGATTTGTATGAAAACAAAAAAAGAAATCTAAGCAATCATAGTATATCGCGTGTAATATCATGGATAAAAATCCGATAAAAAAAGGCAATGTAAAAAAAATTGTGTAGGCCAAATACTTTTCAGATAATAGCTCAATATAAGAAAAAATTCCCGGCGCTTTCCGTGAAGGACTTTTTTGGACAAACATACATTTTTTTTAATATTACTTTAGTTTCGCTTTTTATTATAATCTCTTAAAACTATAATGCTTGAACTTGAAAATGGTTCTTATAAAAGAATATAAATAATTCAAATTTAATTATCTTTCCATTAAAAAATTATAAATAATTAAAAAAATATTAACCTCTTATGGATGATGCCGAGAAGCAAAAATTAGCAGATAAATCATTAGGTGAAATAATCAAGGATGGATTTAGATTATTTATTGAAAATTACGCCAAGCTTATTTTGCCCTTAGCTTTTTTTCATGTATTATCGGTCATTATAGGTGTGTTTGCCTTATCGGATTTAGCATGGCAGGCAGCAATATTAAGAGCAAAAGCTGATAGCATAATTAGCGGGTATACTGGAGATCCTAATCAAATAAGCCAGGAGGAGTATGATATATTAACTCAATCATTTTTAATTACCATTTTGTTGAATCTCATCGATTATTTAATAGGCGCAATTTTTACCGTTATTGCTATGTGTTCGGTCAGCAGCTTTATCTATAAAAGATACTTGGGAAAACCCACGGAATTTAAAGAAGAATTTAAAAATGCATTCAATTCTAAAATGATCGTGGTGATAGTGATCCTTGGAATTGGCATTCCTTTAGGATGGACCTTATTTTGGATACCCGGTATTCTCATTTTTGTATTTTTTATTTTTTCCATCTATACATACAACATGGAGGAAGTTGAGAATCCTTCTAAAGAAGCCAGGTTGATATCTAAAGGATCTTTTATTAAAATTATTGCGGTTTTTTTAGTAACCGTAATCATAATAGGAGCGATTAATTTCATATATACTCTCATAATGGTCAGTCTTTGGCCAGTTAGTTCAGCCACTTTAATTTCATGGTACAATCCCTCAACAAGAAATTATGGAATGCTAATTTTATATGAATTGGTATATAATGTAATCCAAATTATGTTCGCTCCTCTTTTTATCTGTATATTAACTCCCTTATTTGCATCCTCGAAAGCTCAAAAAGATTTGGGATATCCTTTAAAAGAAAAATATGCGTCAAACCAAATTCGGGCCAAGACTTCACGTCAAGTGGAAAAGAATTCTGCAGGACGTATGTTTTGTCCATTCTGTGGTCACAAAATACTTAAACCCAAAAAATTTTGTCCTAGTTGTGGTAAATCCATTGAATTTAAATGAAAATAAAATAATACATATCGAGAAAGAATTGTCATGTATTTTAACATTGAAAAAAAATTTGAATTAGATCTCAATCAAATTAATGATCCCGTTGTCTTGATTGGCTGGCCTGGCATTGCGCTTATTGGAAAATTAGCCGTGAGTTCTATAAAAGACTCGATTGAAGCCGAATTATTTTTAGAAATTGAATTTTTCGATTTTCCTGCCAAGAGCACGGTCGAGGATGGTGTTTTAGAAATCCCAACCGCAAAATTATATTACAAATCCAGAGAACCTAATGATTTCTTCATTCTAACGGCAAACTTCCAGCCTCAGAATCCAGAGGGTGTTTTTGAGTTTACCAAAAAGTTTTGTGAAGAAATGGATAATATTACTGCCGGAAAAATAAAAATGTACGTGAGTACCGGGGCTTTAGTATCAGATAAAGCATCACAGGAACCGAAGGTTCACGTGTGCAGTACTGATAAATCTCTTATTGATTCTTTTCTCGAATTAGAGAACACGACTGTAATGGAAGGAGGTATAATAGCTGGAGCAAACGGAATACTACCCGCTTGGGCTGGAAGTAAGGGGCATGCTCCAGGTGTATGTTTATTAGCAGAAACAATTCCATTACCGATGATGAATCTCGATCCAAGAGCCTCAAAAGCTTTGGTCACGTGTTTGAAAACCTATTTTGAAATAGACATCTCATTTGATGAACTCAATAAGAAAATTGAGGAAATGCAGTCCATCTTTGACTCATTTAAGAAACAAGCAGATTATTTCATGAAAGGTGGAGAAGAAGATCAAGGACCCGATTCTTATTTTAGGTAAATTTATAATTTTTGTGCCAAAATATTGATAAATTGTTTGTTCAAAAACTTTTTATTTCTTTTAAACAATTATTTTATTAAAACTTTAATTTATTTTTAATAAATTTTAACACAACTTCCAAAAAATCTACCAAGACTTTTATCTATTTCAATAAAAATAATGGGTTACTGATAATTTTTGCAAGAAGCACGTCAAGTTGAACTAAGAAAGGCTCTAAAAGAGATAAATCTTAGCTTAAATCAAGTCAATAAACAAGCTAGAAATTACATCCAAGATGTTCTTCTAATCATTAATAAGGAAATAGGCGTTGAAAAAATCTTATCAATTATTCTTTTTGGAAGTCAATTAAATAACAATCATGGTAAGAATGAAAGCACGCAAATATCTGATTGTGATCTATTAATTATCTTCAGCGACAACGTTTCAAATTTTTTCATAAGACGAGTTGAAAAATATTTTTATTCCCTGGAAAATAAGCATAATTTCCGTTATATTCACTCGAATTTGTTCGATAGAGTCATTGGAGTGGTCCAACAAAGTACCGGGATGTTCATGAGCCATTTTTTAACCCATAAGACTTATTTTGAGCAAGGTATTTTTCATAAGATATTTGGGGTCAATAGGTTTCTTTCGGGCGTATTTGCCCCCAAAAAATTAGTATTAAGCAGCGTGGTGGATAATAGTCAAGTATTATGGGGGGAAGATTTAAGGGATTTAGTCAAAACTAAAGTAGAAATATCTACTTTTGACATGATAAGAAGTACAATAATGAATCTTTTAATTTCACTATTTTCGATCCTCATAACTCCATTGAAAATATTTAAAGCTAAATATCAATTGGAAGCCGTAAAATGGGCTCTGAGAGCTTCCAACTTCTTTGCTTTCGAAGATTCTAAACCTCTTTCGGCAATAATTAAACGATTCATTCTATTTGAGAGATCAGAATCTAATTTGAGGAGAGCAAAGAATTTTTATGCGAAATTTCTTCATTTGAGGAAAAATCCGCACGTTGACTTGAATTTCATGTTGCGCTGTCCATTCAGAATAATAAAAATTCATGTCAAGGGAATTTTACTAAAAAAACTAATGAGAAGAAAGCGAAGAACATCTCAACATAGGTTGTCTTCTTAAATTGGTTTTTCCAAGAACAGAATTCATCTTTTAGGTTGTTTCATGTAAAATTCGAATATGAATACTTCATGAATAAAATAAAAAACTTTTTTAACTCATATAGAATTGTATAAATTGTATATTTTTATAATTGTTAAGCTAATTATTTACTATCAGATTAATTAGATTTGGTGATTCAATATGGCAGAAAAGATTGATGTTCGTGAACTTTTTTTTGATATTTTGTCAATTGTTAAATTTGAGCTCAAGTTTTATCAAGACAAGGAAAGTCCCATGTTTGAACGAATAGTCAAAACGCGAGTGTTTCAACAAAAAGTGCAGAATCTAAAAGATTTTATAATGAAATATTTTGACATTTTATATAAAGACGAAGAAAGTCCAATTAATCAAGCAGCGCTTAAAGCCCAATTAGACAATATAGCTCGGATTACCAATTATTATAATGATTTATCTAATTTTTATAAAGACCATACTAAAGATTTGATTACTAAACAGAAACTCTTTGGATTAATAGAGTATAGCCATATTGAGATTCTATTTTTAATTTTTTCAAATATACTTGATTGGGAACATTATAGAAGCAGCTTGTTGTTTCCTACTGATAAGGAAAAAGAAAAACTTCTGAAGGAATTTTTAAATAAATTAGCAAGTGCTGAAATCAAGGATGTAGACGATATCGTTGATCTGGAGCAAACTATAGAAAATTTTGTAGAACGAGTAGAAGTATAATGCGTTAAACCTTATTAATCTCATGAAATAATAATATTTTGCTGTTTTTTTATCACGTGGATTCTCGAGTGAAAATTTCTCAAGCTCAATTATAATCAGAAAATTCGAGCTTAAGCACGTTTATACATTTAGTTCTCTCTTCGTTCGAAAGTTCTAAAATAGATTTACCCTTTTTATGAAAATGATCGGGATAATCGATGTCAAAAAAGAGATTAATTAAGAGGATCAGGCAATTGCGAACTTTCAAGAATTTTTTAAAATTCGGAGTTTCCTCCTCAAGTTCTTGCATTAAATCTATTAAAACACTATTTATCCAATTCCTTGTGGTTTTGGAATTGAGCGATTTCATTTTTTCATGATGATTTAGAATTTCATCCAAGCAATCCATATCTTCTTTTTAAAACCTTTTTTTCAATAATAAGATTAATTTTGTTCTCTCCATTCTAAAACATCATGATCAACACTTTTATATTTTTGCATGTTTCTTCGTATTTTTAGGTAGAAATCCTATTTCATGGTCATGCACAAATTAGAGTTAATACCTGATTTTTTCAACAATTAGCAAGTATTTTCAAAAAATGGGCTCGTATTCAGGTCGAGTTTTATCATACTCGTTAAATATTTCATCAATTTTCTGCAAAATGCTACTAATATCTCTCCTTGTTTCTTCATCTTGGCCAAAGGTATCGATTATTACATTATACAAATCTACTTGATATTCTGAAGTCAATAATGATATTTTTCTCAAATCAGCTTGATGAATTCCATGCGTTCTTAGTTCAGCAAACACCTTGTCTATTTCTTCCTTTAATCTCAAAGTAGCTAAAAGTGATTGGGAACACTTTTCAAGTAATTCATTCTCTTTATTAAACACAATTTGCTCCTCCTCATCTTCATCTTCTCTTTGTTCAACTTCTTCAATCCTTTCAAGCAAGAGATATTTGACCCGTTCATAGATGTGAATTGCTTTTAAAATTAAATCTCTACTCTTAATCAAATCTTGTCTATTTAATCGGGCCTCCACGATTTTTAAATAAGCATCTTCGTAATAAGTCTCTACTTCTCCAAAGGTACTTATCTCCCCTTCACTAATTTTCTTTTTCAATTGTCTAAGTTTTTCATTTAAGTTATCCACATCTTTATTCTCAAGATTTTGATTTTCTAATTCCTTAAGAATTTGATTCGCTTGCGTTTTGATTAAAATTGTCTTAAGTTTTAGAATATGTGCTTTTTTCTCGATGTTCGTTATGCTTCTATTAACACCTTCTTGTTCACAGAAAGAAAATATTTTGATAGCATCATTCAATAATTCATTGAATTTAGTAGGATCTGATTCGATATAATATTTTGAATCTTGCACTTTCTGAATTGCCCTGTCCATTTGAATTTCTAATTCAAATATAAAATCTATTAAACTCACTTGCTTTCTCTCAGATAAGATTCGAGACTTATAATTCATGTCTTCCTCCACGCTTCTACTAGCCAGATACCAGAAAAATGCAGCAGGGATCCAGAAGAATACCGAAAATACCATCATGTTAAATATACTTCCCAATAAAGAGATTAACATGAATGAAATCAGTAGAGTGACTCCTTTCCCTATTTGTTCCGAAAGATTGAAAAATGAGGCGGAGGTACCCTTGTGTTCTGGCATGTTTACATCTATCATTATTGCGTTTTTATTAGAAACAGGCGCAGCCCCCAAAGTTGCTCCAATCAAACCAAAGGCGAAATACCATATATAGTTTGGATAAACTTGAAATATTCGTTGTACTGTTAAAAAGATGTATTGCCATACATCTTGTGGAGGGATTGGGTCTGGATAGTCAATCCCCAAATCTGAAACTCGAACGGGTTCTAATAGGAAAAGCATGATCAAGCAAAGTGGTATGGCCAAGATCATGCAAATAGTAGCTAATCGTGCCCTATTTCTCTTATTTCTTCTATATACAGCATCTGATAAACGAGATATCAACACGTTCCCTAGAATATATCCAATACCTACCATTCCTGCAAATATTGAGGCGGTTTGAAGTCTAATTTCCTCCGGAATCTCAGCAAAATAATGAAGTACCAGCATTGATGTTAAAAAATATACTAATATTGTACCGGGGATGATGGTTAAAAAGCCTTGAGCTATAAGACGGCGATTTGTTTTTTTTCTTAAAATTTCAATCAAATCTTCCTTGGAAATCTTATAACTATATTCTAAATTAAATTCCGCCAAATCTAATAATTCGCTTTCGCTCGCCCCTCTCTGAGGTATCTTCACAAAAAATAAAATGATTATGATGAAAAAACTAATGAAAGATAAAAGAATGAATGGAAACCTCCATCCTAATAATGGTCCAATGAAAGAGGACAATGCTTGCCCCGTACCGTTTGATATAGAGCTAAGTATTGCCAGTGCGCCAAACCAACCTGATCTCTCTTCAGGAGGGATAGCATCTGATATAATTGAATACCCCACAGGCAAAACACATCCCAAGCCTGCTCCGCTCAACATTCGACTTAATATGAGCATTTCATAGGACTGAGAATATGCGGTAAGTACCATTCCTATTGTCCAAGAAAATGCGCCAAACCTAATCACTTTCGCTCTATTTATTCTATCCGTGAAATAACCCCACATTAAAGCAAAAAAGGCACTCACTAATAAAAATAATGCGTCGGGTATCGCAATAAATGCTTCGGGAATGTCAAATTCTTCCTTTATTACGCTGTAACTCGGAATGAGCATGTTCGCACAGGCAATAGATACAAAAAGAAGTAATACCACCAAGATGATGGGAATCAAATCTTTTTTACCTATATTTGTAAGTGGAATGGAAAATGACCGTTAAAATTTCAAATGATTATAATTGATAGGAAAGGAGAATTAAAAAAATTTTCAAACCATAAAGAAATCAATTCAAATTAAAAAATATATAAATCCTTTTTTTTTTTGAATTCAAACAATGGAGTCGGCGGGAATTGAACCCGCGGCCTTTCGCATGCCAAGCGAACGATCTTCCACTAATCCACGACCCCACTTCTTTTTTTATGACTCTATTTTAAAATAACAAATCTGAAGATTGTTCACAGTAAGAAGAAATAGTATGTAATTTTTAAAAAAAATTATGATTTTATGGAAGTTAAGATTAATTCTTTATGAAAAGATATTAGTTGAGTGATATTAAAGAAAATTACAAATTATTCTTGATTTCTCATGAAATCTTAGCATAAAATTTTTATTAGCAAAAAAAGACTAAGATCCTAATAAAATTTTCTAAAATTTCCATTTAAAATTAAATGAAAATCAAATTGTAATAGGTTTTGAAAATTTGATTAAAAAAAGTCAATTTAAAAGTAAAGAATTTAAAACTTTATTACTTGGCTCGCTAATTATTCTTTCTATTCCTAATTTCTTCATTTTTACTAGCAATACTGATAAAGATCTTCTTGAAACTCAGAGTATTTTGTCAATCTATATTGAAGATGATGACGATTCAATTATTTCAAAAATATCTGACTGGAATGATTTAATTATTAAAGCTGATAGAAACAATAATGGATTAAACGATGACTTTGAAATCAAATTAAAATCAATAGATAATCTAGAATTCTTAGGTACCATCAATACTAAAACTCATTCATTGAATCAAAATGATCAAGAATTAGATTCCGAATCACCTAATAAGGTAAGTTTTATTATTCAATTTCCTAAAGGTTATGATTATTCACATGCTCTTGAACTATTTGAAAATATAGGAGGAAGGATAAAATATACTTATGAATATGCGATTAATGGATTTGCGGGAAGTTTAGGTTATCAATCTTTTGAACTATTTTATTCCCTATTAAAAGAAAATGATGTTAGTTTCTATATAGAAGGAGATGAAACTGGAACCACCGATTTATATTTTACCTCAAGAAATCTGAATCTTCGACCTTATGTATGGAACACACTGGATTATGAAGGAGATAATCAGAGTTCAATTGCCATCATAGATACTGGAATAGATGAGGACCATCTTTTCTTTGATAATGATACCACAGGTAAAGTTTTAGCGTGGGTTGATTACACACCTGGTGGAAATAACGATTCTGCATATGATGATAATGGTCATGGTTCCCACTGTGCTGGAATTGCTGCTGGTCTAGGCACCATAAAGGATTCTGAAGGGAGAGCAACTGCAACGCAAAGCCAAAATCTCGACTATTATCCTTTTGGTATTTATGAAGGAAGTTATGATATCGCGATAGCAGGCAGTTTTAATGTTCCCTCTTTGGGTGAGATAGAAGTAGAATGTCAATTTAATGATTCAACTCCTCTACAAGATTACGTATTAGCAGATTTTCTACTTGTTCATGATGATATTATAGTTCATCAGTTAAGTAATTTTAACCCGGGTGATTGGCAACAAAACTTTACATATGATATCATTTCAAATGATCAATTGGGAGAGTATCTTGTTGCTGTTCAAATTAATTTTATGAGTGGGGATGCTGATGATATTTGCTGGGATGCTAATTGCACGTTCAGAACTGAAATACATTGGCCTTTTAGTCCTTCTGAATATGGCTCTGGGAATCTCTGGAAAGGAGTAGCGCCAGATGCTAATCTAGTTAGCGTAAAAGTATTTAATGAAGAGGGTGGTGGTGGTATTAGCGTTCTTTCAGACACTCTTATGGGAATAGATTGGTGCATAGCAAACAGAGATGTATACAATATATCAGTTATTTCGATGAGTTTTGGATTTTTCCCCGGTGGAGTAGAAAGCTTAAACGATGCGGTAGATAACGCCGTTAACCATGGTATCGTTGCCATCACGTCTGCAGGAAATGGTGGTCCAGGAGATAATAATATTGTTTCTCCTGCGGATTCAGATAAAGTTATTACTGTTGCTGCTAACAATTTTAGAGATGAAATCACTTACTATAGTAGTCAGGGAGGCCCATCTAATAGTACTCTTACTAAAAAACCAGATATAACCGCTCCCGGGGGCAGTTATTATAATATGCTTGTTTTCTCTGCTGACTCAAATGATAATGATGCTGAAGGAATATATTCCACTGATTACTATGCTAATGAGCTTTGGGGCGCACAAGGGACATCTATGTCCTGCCCAGCAGTAGCAGGAGCCTCAAATCTGCTAATCCAGGCTATGGGAGGATCAGAGTATTGGGATTGGAATAGCGACTCAAATTCAAGTTTAGTAAAAGCGATTTTATTAATGACTGCTACAGAAACTTATCCTTTAGAAAGAGAATTCTATCCAGAATATAGCCCCAACCTAAATCGAGGAGGGAAGGATGTACACGAAGGTTATGGAAGACTAAATATTGATGCTGCAATTGAAGCATGGACAATAAATTTAACATCCCCAACCGGAACTCTAATAAGTATCAGTCCTCCAAGACTTTATTCCTCATACGAGAATTCTTATGCAAAACATGCTTATGCAGGTTATGTTGAATTGAAAAAAGATATCGATTATACCTTCAATTTAGCAGTTCCAAGCAATCTTGATTATGACTTATATGTATATAATGAAAGTACCGATCCTTATGGAGAACCTGATTTGATCATAGCTGGTGTCACACCCTTAGCGGGTGCTGATGAGGTGTTTAATTACACTGCTGAATATACTGGTAAGTATTTTGTGGTAGCAAAGGCAATAGGTATACCAATTGAAGATGATGATGATGACGATGATGATGATGAAGCAGAACCATTTGATCTCATAGAATTTCTCACCAGTCCTGTTGGGTTATTGATAATAGGATTAGTCGCAGCGGCCATCATAATCACCCTCATAGGCATTAGAGCAAGCAGAAAGAGCCATAAATACGATATAGAAAGGATAAGAAGTTATTCCGATGATTATAATTATTAATTTTTATTTTTTTTTATTTAATTTTTCATTTTAGAATTAAAACACTTCCGTCTTCTTGTCCTATATATGCTTTTGAAGTCATGTTAATGAAGAAACCAGTATCTACAACTCCAGGCAAGTTTAAGATCTTCTGATTTAAATCTGTTGGTGACTTAATAATACCAAAATCAACATCTATAATGAAATTCCCGTTATCAGTGACTAATGGGCCTGCCTTCGCCTGAGCCATCCTTAATTTAGGTTTTCCCCCTAATTTTTCTAATCTTTTCGTGATGGGAACGCGTGCCATTGGAATAATTTCTATTGGGACTCCTTTTGTCCAATTTTCACCTAAATTTTTCGAGTTTTTTCGATAATCTGCGATTATTATCAGTTTCTTGGAATTTGAAGCAAGAATCTTTTCTTGAACCAAGCACCCTCCGCCTCCCTTGATGAGATTTAGGTCTTTATCGATCTCATCTGCTCCATCAATATCCACGTCCACTTCAGGGTATTGATCTAATGAAACCAAATTTAAGCCATGTTCCACGATTAATTGATATGACTGAAACGAGGAGGGAATGCATTTGAGATTTAAATCGGTTTTTTTGTTAAGCTCAGTTATTTTTTCGACGGCATACACCACGGTGGAACCGCTTCCAATGCCTATGATCATGTCTTTCTCGACATTTTCAATCACTGCTTTTTCAGCAGCCGCTTTTTTTCCCACTTCGATTAAGTTTTGAGCCATCCTGAGTAACCATCCTTACTTATTCAATAGACTTAAAATTTTTATGGCGAGATAGGCCGCATTTTCCCCCCTATCAATGCCAACACAGGCAACTGGAACCCTTGGAGGCATTTGCACGATTGATAACAAAGCATCGAGCCCCCCTAGTTTAGAACTCACTGGAACACCTATCACGGGTTTGTCTGTTTTTGAAGCAATCACTCCAGGTAAAGCAGCAGCTAAACCTGCTACGGCGATGTATATCAAAGATTTGCAATTTCTCACATAGATATCTAATTCTTCAGGATCTCGATGAGCTGATAATATTTTAAGCTCATAAGAGATATTATTATCTCTTAACACGTTCTCTGCTTTTTCATAGACCTTTTTATCTGAGGTACTCCCTGCAATAATCGAAATTATTGGGTCCTTTCCATTTTTCTGGTTTGAACTAGACATAATTAAACTTAAAACATGATAAATTAAAAAAAAACCTAATTATTTATTAATAACTTGTGCGATATTTCCATTATTCATCATTAGATTTTTGAGTATGAATATGCATTTATCAAAAACTTTAATATTTTTTCGTAATTCCCTAACTTACGAATAATACTATCTTATTTTATAAAAAAAAATAAAGTGATTGAAAAAATGGATACTAAAGAAGTATGGTTAATTGATTATGCCCGTACTGCTTTTTCACGTTCCAGACCAGGCACTCCAGAGAGAGATGTATTCGGAGATCAAAGAGCCGACGAGTTAATGGCACAATTATTAATGAAATTCTTCGACGATAAATTAGCTGCTAAAGGTATTAAGAAGGAAGACATCGATGAATATACGATTGGAGCAGCAATGGGCGTGGGGGAGAATTGGACCTATGGAGGAAGATTACCTCTTTTCATGGCAAGCTTTCCCGTAGAAGTACCTGGATTGTTTGTAGATAGGCAATGCGGAAGTGCGGGAAGTGGACTTCACGTGGCAGCGATGGAAATCATGTTGGGTTATAGTAAATGCTGTCTCTCCTCTGGTTTCGAGCACATGACGCGTGTAGGCATGGATCTTAAATCTAATCCTCACATCAAGCCTAATTTACTGATGATTAATAAGAAAGATAAATGGTATAGACCGGAATATGACTTACTTACTACGACAAACATGTTGCAAACAGCTCAAAAATTATATGAATATTTGACTCCTGCTTATACAAAAGAAGACTTGGACAAATTCGGAGTTAGAAGTCATAATCTCACAGTAGAAAACCAAGAAAAGGGTTGGTTTGATGGTGAGATAATCCCTCTTGAAGGACATGCTGAGGGAAATCCCGACGAAAAGATGATGATCACCAAAGATATGGCTGCAAGGCCATCTAAATTAGAGAGTGTTGCTGGATTGAGAAGGCTTTCAAAACCTTTCTTTTTAAAGAAAAATTGGAAAGGTGAGGATATTGGTGGGCGAAAAGGTTACATTGAAAGAGAAGGCGGGAAAGATGGTGTAATTACTGCAGGAAATTCTTCACCCCTAAATGCGGGAGCAACCGCTGCCGTACTCATGGAAGCAGAGGAAGCTAAAAAGAGAGGCCTTGAACCAATGGCTATTGTTAGATCAATTGGCTGGGCTGGCGTCGATCCTACCATAATGGGCTGGGGACCAATTCCTGCAACCGAAATGGCTCTCAAACATGCAGGTATGACAGCAGATCAAATTGACTTCTGGGAAATTAATGAAGCATTCTGCATTGTCGCTCTTGGATGCATGCATTATTTCAACATCCCTGAAAAAATAGTCAATATTAAAGGCGGATCTACAGCTATAGGCCATCCACTTGGTTCTACCATGGTAAGGCTTCCAGGGACACTTGCCCGCATCTTGAAAGATCAAAAAGCAAAATATGGTATAGCAAATGCCTGTTGTGGTGGCGGTCAAGGAGTTGCGGTCCTTTTGGAAAATCCAGATGTATGATTAAATTTAATCCAATTTTTTTTATTTTTCTACTTTTTATTTAATATTTGAAAGTTTGCTATTCTTCTAGTTTTAAAAATCGAGCTTTATGAGTATTTTTAAGATGAGACTATAATTCTAAAGCAGTTATAATTGCTCACTTAAAACTTCTCTCCACAGTTATCGCAAAATTTTGCTGAATCCCTATTTAAAGTTCCGCACTTTTTACATTTCTTTAAATTTCCCGTATCAGACGTCGAGGGTGTATCTATTTCCAGATTATATGACTTGTCCATCTTTAAGAGATCAAGCTTTTTGCGGACATCATTTCTCGCATTCAAGGCATACATGAAATTTTCATCATAACTCAATGCCTTTTCATAATACTTGAGCGCCTTTTCAAAATCCTGGTCCACAACCTCAAAAAAAAGACCCATGTTATAATAGCAATACATGTAATCGGGATTTATTTCCAACGCCTTTTTATACGATTCTAAAGCTAATTTTGGGTTATCTATATTAAAATAGGCAATGCCTAAATTATACCATGCTCGATAATTATTTGGATCTAAATCTATAATTTTTTTAAAATATACTATGGCCTTATCATATCCTCCTAAAACCATTTCATCATTAAGATAACCCCCATAATCAAGAAGGATTTTAATTAAAGCTTTTTTTACTTCCTCTGAGTTTGGATCTTCGTTTCTTATCTTATTTAATAATTCCAAAGCTTCTTCGAACTTCTGTTGTTTCTTAAGTTTGATGGCCTCTTCTATAATTTTCGTATATTTTGTCAATGCTCTTTCATACCAAATTAAATGTATTAGATTATGTAGTGAAAAAAAATATAATAATCATGTCTTCCTATTTCAAAATCCAATAATTTTTGATTGGTTTGCTCTTATATGCGAAAGATTTATATATCAGCAGACAGAATTTGATTATTACAAATTCAATAAAAATAGGTGAATCATAATGGCAGTTTATAAGAGTATTCAGTTAGTCGGCACTTCTGAAAACAATTGGGCGGATGCATTAAAGAATTGTTATCAAGAAGCTAAAAAAACGCTACGCGGTATTAGAAATATTCAGATCATCGAAAGCGATGTTAAAGTAAAAGAAGATATTGACAAGCTCATCTACCGCGTGCGATGTCAGATAAACTTTCAAATTGAAAGATAATCTGGAAGAGTTTAAAGGATATATTGACCAATACATAGAGTCGTAGCCTTTAGAACCATGATTATTCTAATCTCTAATTATTCATTAATTTTTTTTTTGTTCTAAAAATTTATTTACCTTATTGATCATATACTACTAAATAAAATCAACTGAATTTGATTATCATGATGTTAAATGGATTAGAGGACACGATCACGAGGTATCTGATTGGTGGTTTGATAATACTTATTATTATAATAATATGTTGTTATTTACATAATAAATTTCTTCGAGAATCTTAATTAAAATTTTAAAACCATGATTGTGTTTTAAATTTAGGATAAAAATTGGGGAGCATTAACAAATTAAGGAAAAATTAGATCTCTTTTTCATACCAGAAATATTCTGACTTTTTAAGTCCCAATTTCATCAAGAGACTCCTCATTGATGCATCTGAGTCAGGACAAAGGATGTTAATTTTTTCAATATCTGGGAGGGTCTTTTTTACATAACTCATTAATTCCCTTATAATCATCTCTTCAATTCCTTTCTTAAAACTATCTGCTCGTCTAGTCAGGACTTGATGAATCAAGACTCTATCATTCCCTAAATAATCCCTGAATATTGTATAGGTGCCCCATCCAACTGCTTTCTCGTCTTCTTTAACCATTACCATGGAGTTTCGATATTGGAGACTTAACAATCTCTTATTTAATTCATATTCAAAATTGTTCCAGTTAGATTTAAAGTAGGATTTATTTTGAATAAAATCTTCAAATAATGCTTTAAGGGCTTCTTTATCATTTCTTGGATCGTATCTTTCTATTCGCATTAGTCAAGTACCTTGGTATTACTTGTATTGTTTTGATGCATTGATGTTAATACTTTTTGCTTTAATTTATTTTAATGTTATTATTTATTAAATTGCTCATTAATAAATACTCTTTTTTAATTTCCAGAATAATAAAAAATGATTGAACATGAAAGAAAAAGCAGAAGAATCGAAAAGCAAAAGAAAAAGTACCTTAAAAATACCATTTAAAATACTAAGAGCAGATGTAGCAGTGCCGAAACCCTCAAAAAAAGGTGATGCAGGAACAGACGCCAGAATTCACGGTTTTAAAAAAATAGTAGTTAATAATGGAAAGCGAGAATTAATAGATATTGATTCAGATATATATAAGCTTAAACCTTTAGAAAGAATCGGTTGTCCTTTAGGGTTTTCTACAGCAATCCCGATGGGATATTTTTTCAAAGTAGTACCCCGAAGCGGACTAGCATTATGGGAAGGTATATCGATATTGAATACTCCTGGAACAATAGATGCGGGATATAGAAATGAATGGATGGCAATAGTAGTAAATCTTTCCAATAAAGAAGTTACCTTAAAAAAAGGTGAAAGAATTTGCCAAATAATCTTAGCAAAGATGCATGATTATGAGTTTATTGAAACCGAGGATTTGCCTGAATCTGATAGAGGTTTAGGTGGATTTGGATCGACTGGTAAAAAATAAAAAAAAATTAAAGCCCTAATTCCCTTATTTTAGACTTTATTTCTCTTGTTTTTTGAGGGGTAATATCATAAAATCTCCAGAAAAGAAGCGAGCCAATTAATAGCGAAATTAATGGGATAACTCCCGTATGAATTCTTATACCAATGAGGGCTAATTGTGTTTGATCCGTGGATCTTGGATTGAACCCCGTCATTATATGCACAGTTGCTATGGACAATGCAACGAATATATTTGCAAGTCGAGCTAAGAAGATTTTAAGGCCAAAATATGTGCCTTCTCTTCTCTCACCATCCAAAACAATGGTTTCATCAACAACATCAGCAAAAACAGCATCTTGCATGACAAAAAAGATTCCTCCCATGGAGCCGATCAGCATTGCCGTTATTATTAATGCTAACAGAGAAGTAACGAAAATAAGAGGGATTGTCATCAAAGCCATTAATATTGATCCCGCAGTTATCATGTTTTTGTTGTGATTAACCTTTTGAGAGGCTTTTACCCAAATTGGTAAGCTAATTAAGCTAGCAATTAAATACCCTCCCATTACGAGAATAAACGCTTCAGGATCTTCCTTAAGGTTATATCTTATAAAATAATTCATTGATGCTAATAATAATCCTGTCAAAACGTAATAAAAAAAGTGAAGCGCCACGATCAATAAAAAATTTTTCTTTTTTAGTGCAGATTTTAATGCTTTAATAAATGAGATACGTTCCTTACTAGCTCCACTCGCGTCTAAGTACTCATCAATTGATTCTTGATTTTCACGATGCCCTGGTAATATTAGAAATGCAATAACGACCGCCAAAATGCTCAATATAACTGCCTGAATGATATATGACTCCTTATTATTATACTCTATAAATAGAGGAGGGATTATTACTCCTGCGGCGATCCCTATTATTCCCCAAAATGCTTTCATTCCAGAAATCTTCCTTCTTTCTTCAATACTTTGGAACTTAGCAGGGAATAGAGCTTCAGAATTCACGGTCCATAATGTTAAAAAAGTATCAAAAGCAAATAAAACAATCAATAGGTATATCGCAATTATTAATACATTGCTGTTCGGATCAACATCTGGAGGAGTAAATATTAAGATATAAAGAATCGCCCAAGGAAAAACACCTAAAACCACCCACGGAAATCTTCTACCTAATTTTCGAGTCAACTTAAATGGACGGTCCGTTAAATTTCCAATTAAAGGATCATTGATGGAATCCCAAATTGTAAAGATTACAAATATTAACGCTAAGATTCCCACATTAACCAGGATTTCAGTCTCATAAAAAAAAAATACGTATGCATTGAAAGAATTCAGAAGTAATTCTACCAGTCCTTGAGCCATGCTATAGGAGGTGATTTCTCCCATTCCGTACTTTTTAGTTCTTCCAACCTCTGTTTCATTCATTTTTAATTCTTGATCTGATTATTTGATGATTTTTAAAATTTTTAATATTTAAAATAAATTTCTTAAGATGTTATTAATTTCTTGAATTATTATTCTTAAACAAGAAATAAATATTTCAGATTTAAGGTATTCATTTTGACCAATATTATAGATAATCCATCAGAGAATCATTTTCTCTATAAAATCTTGAATCCAGAAAGTATTTGCATATTTGGGGCAAATAATGACCTCCTACAGACAATGGGGTCAATGCAATTACGGAATTTACGTGCCGGGTTCAAGGGGACCATATATCCCATCCATCCCAAATTAGAAACAGTTCAAGGATTAAAAGCCTATAAATCAGTGCTGGAGTTACCAGAAACGCCGGATCTAGCCTTTATCATATTGCGACCTCAAATTGTACCGCAAGTATTAGAAGAATGCGGAAAGAAAGGGATAAAACGAGCCATTATTACTTCTGGAGGTTTTAGAGAAAGCAGGCACTCCGACGGAGTGGAATTATCTGAAAAGATTGATGAAATTGCAGAAAAATATGATATTAGGTTTATAGGCCCAAATTGCTTGGGAGTATTTAATGGGTGGTATGGTTCTGAAAGCCAAGAGGATTACATAAATACGTTTTGGATTTATAATCCCCATTCTGTTGGCAATATCTCCATTGCAAGTCAATCAGGTACCATAGCTGCGCAAACTTCTTGGATTTGTAATCATATTGGAGCCAAAGTTGGTAAATCCTTATCAGTAGGAAATGAAAAAAATATTGATATTGTTGATATCTTAGATTTCTTTAAAAAAGATCCCCAAACAAGCGTCATTGGGTTATACATTGAGGAAATTAAACGAGGAGAAAAATTTATCAAAGTAGTGAAGGAACTTACACCAAAAAAGCCAATTGTAGCCATATATGCAGGAGGTACTAATGCTGCAGCTAGATCGATCATGAGCCATACCGGATCAATTGCGGGTGATACGAGAATTTATGATGCCGTGTTTAAAGAAACGGGCATTATATCCACTACTTCTATTAATGACTTTTTCTATTTCCTCAGGACCTTATCATATGCTCAAAAATATAATGTATACCCAAAAGGCAAGCGGGTTGGAATAATAACCGATTCAGGTGGCTCTGCTGCTATCATGACGAAGATGTGTGAAGTATATGGATTAAAAGTCCCCGAATTCTCTAAAGAATTACAAGCCAAAATTTCAAAATACATTCCACATACCGCAAGCGGTTCAAATCCAATAGATATTACTTTTTTCAAGAACTTTTTTGACTTTTATGTTACTTTACCCAAATTAATTATTAAATCAGGAGAGGTGGATAGCGTTCTTTTTGATGGTATCTTCGATTTCGGTGATGTTTTTAATGTCGTTGAGAAATCTGGTGCTCCATTAGATGAACAAATGAAACAATTTATCGGGACCTTTTATGACATGATAATTGACCCCATTCAGCGATTAGTCCACAAAAAATCAGTACCTCTTTTTTATAGTGGACCACAATTATTTACCTTTGCGGGATATCGTGAATTTCTTAAACATGACACTCCCATGTTTGAATTATGGGATCAACCTCCTAAATGTCTCAATATGCTAGTCAATTATGCTCAATATCGTCAGAGAAATGCTTCTTAATCTTTTCTATACTCTAATATTTAAGATAAAATCTTTTAATTAAAATATTGTATTAAAAATTAGAAATATATTGAATATATGTGTTGATTAAATTGTCCAAAAATCAAATTAAAAAACAAGTTAAAGATCATTTTTTATATGAATTTCTGAATCCTGAAAGTATCACCATATTTGGAGCAAATAATGAGTTTGTCGGCACAATGGGCGCCATGATGTTAAGGAATATAATAGCAGGAGGATTTCCAACGGATAAGATTTTTCCCATTCATCCCGAATTAGGAGAGATTCAAGGATTAAAAGCTTACAAGAACGTTTTGGATGTGCCAAAGACTCCCGATTTAGCTCATATCATATTAAGACCAGATATAGTACCACAGGTATTAGAGGAATGTGGGCAAAAGGGTATTAAAAAGGCCATTATTACCAGTGGTGGTTTTCGAGAGGTAGGAAATGAACAATTATTCGATCGCATCATGGAAATCAGTAAAAAATACGAAATACGATTCATTGGTCCGAATTGCCTTGGTATTTACAATGCATGGTATAAATATCCAGATTTTCAAAAAAAGAGTTTCAATACCATGTGGATTTATGAAACTCCTGAGAGAGGTAATATTTCAATTATTGCTCATTCGGGAACCATCGCATCTCATATCTTTTGGAGATGTAAAGAAATTGGCGTGAAAATTGGTAAATCTTTTTCTATAGGTAATGAAGATGACATAGATTTGGTTGATTGTTTACAATATTTAAAGGAAGATCCCGAGACGGAAGTTATTGGGCTCTATATTGAGGAGATCAAGAGAGGAAAAGAATTTATTGAATTAGCAAAGCAGATCACACCTAAAAAGCCAATCGTTGCCATTTATGCAGGAGGTACAGCTGCTGCCACGAGATCAATTATGGGGCACACAGGGGCCATTGCCGGTGAAGACAAGATATTTGAAGCAGTTTTTCAAGAAACTGGAGTAATCTCCACGTTTTTCATAAAAGATTTCATGTATTTCCTTAGGACTTTTTCCAGTGGAATTTTTCCAAAGGGTAAAAGATTAGGCATTATAACCGATTCAGGAGGTTGTGGTGCTATGATGGCTAAGACTGCGGAAAAATTTGGATTAGTGGTCCCTGAGATTTCAGAGGAGTTGAAATCAAAGCTTAAAGATTACGTTCCGGATGTAGCCAATATTGATAATCCTCTTGATCTTACTTTTTCCTTTAGCATGCATGATAAATACATACGAATTCCAAAACTCATGATAAAGTCTGGAGAAGTAGACGGAATTGTCATGTACGCTGCGTGGGGTGTCAGAGAAGTTTTAGACATTGTCAGAAAATCTGGAGGAGAAATTCCTGAGTTTTTTGAACAAATGACCAATAACGTAATGAATAAATCCTTTTTACAACCAATGCAGAAAATTGCTCGGAGAAAATCATTTCCTATCTTTTACATTTGTCCTCAAGGCTATTCAAATGATTGGGCAAGGGTATTCATGAAAGAAAATATTCCTATTTTCGATTTATGGGATTATCCCATAAAATGTTTCGATGTTATTGCAAAATACAGCGAGTTTTGTGGTAAAATTTCGAAATAATTTTGTTTTTGATTCAAAACAAACCTTTCGTTTTTTCTTCTTTTATGTTTATGTACGATATTAGAACGAACATCAAGAAATAAAAGAAATTTAAAATTTCTGTATTTTTTATTAGAGATCAGAACCTTTTGAAAGATTATAATTTGACTGAATCAAATAATAAGAATAAAGAGTTAGCAAAAACAAAGGAAAATTATCAGATTTTAACTAAAAATTCTCCATTTTCAATTATTTTGTTGAACATGGATGGAAATTTTGTAGATTTAGATAAAAACTCGGAGAAATTATTCGGATATAAGCGAGAGGAATTGCTTGGAAAACATTTTACTTTTCTCTCAATTCATCCATCTGGATTTATTCAAACAACGGATAGATTATTCAAATCTGTCATAAATGGAGAAATTATAGAACCACTCGATTTACAAATTCGCAATAAAAAAGGGCAATTGGTTTGGGTGAGCATTATTGCTTTTTTGGTCAAGATTGGTGAGCAAAAGCTTATTCAAATAATCATTCAAGATATTGAAAAGAAAGTCTTGCTTGCTCAAAAAATACGCCAATCCGAGAAGAAATATCGAGATTTAGCTGAATTATTGCCCGATATCATTTTTAAAGCTGATAATGACCTAAAACTTACTTATGCTAATTCTATAGCCTTTAAAAAATTCGGGTATGATAGAAAAGATTTAAAAAAGGGATTCAATATTTTAAAATTTGTGGCTCCTAAAGATACAGATAGAGCCATATCAAATATAAGGAAAATATTTAAAGGCGAATCCACCAAACCAAATGAATATTTAATTCTAAAAAAAGATGGCACGACATTTTCTGCTCAAATTAATTCAAGACCTATTTATCAAGATGGAAAAATAGTTGGAATAAGTGGTGTGATTCATGATATTAGTGATTTGATAGACGCTAAAGAAAAATTAAAAGAATCGGAAGAAAAATTTCGAACCATTACTCGTACCTCTCCAAATCTAATTTTCATATTTGATAGTCGTGCTCGAGTACTTGAATGTAATAAATCTGCGGAAGAGGCTTTAGAATTATCAAGAGAAAAGATAATTAATAAAAAAATCTATAACTTACTTTTTTCATTATCTAAGGAACAAGCATTTTCCACTTTGGAAAGAATTCTTAAGAACATAAAGAATCAAATTCATGATCCAATAGAATTTAGTTATACCTCAAGGAACGGCAAAAAGAAGTGGTATCAACTTTATTATTCAATTATAAAATATGCTGACGAGAATTGTTTTCACGTTGAACTCCAAGACTTCTCAACGTTAAAAATGGCTGAACAAATTATAAGAGAAGAAAATGAAAAGCTCATGGAGTTAGATGAGATCAGAAAAAATTTCATAGATATCGCGTCTCATGAATTAAAATCTCCGTTAAGTGCAGTTTATGGTTCGTTACAATTTTTTTATGATCTTAATAGGGAAAAATTAGATAAAAATTCCTTGGAGCTTATTGAAATAGCCAAGAATGGGAGCATCCGTTTAAAAAATTTGATTCTAAATTTACTTGATATATCCAGGATAGATTCTAAAAAATTAAAACTTCATAAACAACAACTTGATTTAGTTGAATTGATAAAAGATTGTGTAAACGACTTGAAATATTTGTATTACAAGAAAAACCAATCTATTGATTTTGAACTTCCTCAAGAATTATACATGAACATTGATAAATCTGGGTTCGAAAGAATTATTACTAATTTAGTTTCTAATGCCATCAAATATAGTTCTCAACATGCTAGAATAAAAGTTTCATTAAAAAGCAATAAAGGAAATGTCGAGATATTTGTAAAGGATGAGGGAATAGGTTTAACGGAACAAGAGATAAAAAAATTGTTTAAAAAATTCAGTAAGATTGAACGATCACAAGATCTCAAAAACGATATTAATAGAGAAGGAACAGGCTTAGGACTCTACATATCAAAACAAATTGTTGAATTACATAATGGACAAATTTGGGTTACATCAGAAGGAAGGAATAAAGGGTCTACTTTTATTGTAAAATTACCCCTAAATTAATTCTTAAATCAAATCAAATCAAATGGCTATATTTAACTGAGTCATGGAAGAATCGCGTTTTATAAAAAAATTCACTAATTATTTAAATTTATTACCTCTATTATTATTATTAGTGCTAAGTAAAAAGCCCTAATAAATCATCCTTAAGTGTTCCTATTGTCAATAGAGTTTATTAATCCGCCCAAGGCAATTACAGCTGCGGGATCAAAAAAAGGGGTTGAGATTGGTGGAGATAAAAGCATTGTGAGCCTTGATGGACAACATAATCTTCATAATGAAGGGACTATTTTTACAGAAATGAGCTGGGCAGAATTTTATCAAGAAAAAGGTCTCGAAGATCAAATAGATTCATTTGAAACCACCGAGTATAGCTCTGTAAGAGATGATCCTAAAGCTTTAGTCAAAACCATCGCGGAAAGTATCGATAAAATCATCAAAAACCATAGAGTGTTTTATGGAGTCATGGATTTTGAAGTCGATGCCTTTTTGAACCAAAACTGTGTTATACCCGGATTAAAACTGGATTATGGAATTATCAACAAATTAATGGAAGCTCATAAGAAAACAAGGGACGAAGATTTATTCCCTCAGATCATAACTGATATGAAAGGATTAAGAAAAATAAAAATGGAATTTCAAGGAACGCATAAAAAGAATTTAAATATATTTGGCTCAACTTTAGAGGATTTAGCGGACAGAATTCGTCTTGCAAAAGGCTTTGCCACGGGAATTGTCTGCACGAGTAGAGGTGCTGCCAATCTCTACATTATGAGTGATAATATCATCTTCAAAGAAGATGAGTTACCAGAAATTTATATCGATGAGGAAAATATAGCAATCATAGAAATGGGAATCCAAAGAGAACTTTTGTTTCCCATTAGTTGGTTCAGAATAGATATTGGAATGCGTTCCTTAGAAACTTTAGAATTATGGGAAGAAATTAAAGAAGATTCCGCTCTAAAAAAAGTGTTAGGGCGTTATGATGATTACATCACTACTCTCGTTTATAAGAAATATAAAGTCGTGGCCTCTGGAGAGGAGATAGGAACGGATCTTGAAGAGGATTTTCATAACATGACGCCTGCTGAACGCAGGAAAGCATTAAGAGATATGGCAGACGCCATAAAATTACTTACCAAAAAATATAAGGAATAGCTTGATTATTCTTTCAATATTTTTGGAGCTTTGATATACCCATCCTTCTTATATTGAGCATTTTTTAAAGCCTCTTCATTTGTGAGCCCTTTCCAAGGAATGTCTTCTCTAAATACATTTTTTAAATCATCAATTGGATGTGTAGTAGGCTCAACAGTAGAAGTGTTTAAATCATTCAATTTATTAAAATAAGAGATAATCTCGTTTAACTGTTTTGCCAATTTTTCCTTTTCTTCTTCAGATAATTCTAGTAGAGCAAGCTTTGCTACATAATCAATCGTTTCTTTTGATATTTTTTTTTTCTTCTCTGACATGATAGGTTTTCAATAAATTTTATATTTTTCTCCAGCGATAATAATTTAGGATTATAATTAAGCTTAATCATGCTGTGTGTTAATTTGGTTTATGGCATTAAACTTGATTTTAGACATTCTAGAAAAAAAGTAAATTAAATTTAAATTTTAAAATGTTCATTTAAAAAAATATTGAGATGAAATATGTATAGAATTGCTATTGATGCGGGCGGTACATTTACCGATTGCGTAGTAGTCGATAATCAAAATGGATTTATTAAAAGATATAAAGCACCTTCAACACCTGATGATTATTCGAGAGGGGTTTTAGATTCTCTTCAATTAGCTGCTGATGATCTTAATTTAAAAATAGAGGATTTCTTAAGAATGACAGATCTATTGATACATGGTACAACCGTAGCCACAAATCTTATTTTATCTAAACAAGGAAATGATGTTGGATTAATAGCAACTAAAGGATTCAGAGACGTTATCGAGCAATGGTGGAAAGAAGAGAGGAGATATGATATGCGGTGGCCACCACCAGAACCACCTTGCCCACGAAAACTTAGATGTGAAGTAGAAGAAAGAATCGATTTTTCGGGAAAGGTGCTGACTCCTCTTAATGAAGAGGACGTATTTACTACCATTGATTTTTTTAAAAAAAATAATATCATGTCAATTGCTGTATCTTTACTATTCTCGCCGATTAATTCCATTCATGAAAAAAAAATAGCGGAAATATATAAAAAGAATTTTCCAGAGGCTAAAATTCACTTGTCCCACGAAGTGCTTCCTCAGTTGAGAGAATATGAACGTACTTTGGCCACGATCTTGAATGCATATGTTGCTCCTTACTCTTCAGAATATCTTACAAGGCTAAAAGATAAACTCCACCAGTTAGGTTTTGAAAGAAACATTTTAATAATGCAATCTAATGCTGGTGTTGCTTCAGTTGAAACCGTCAGTAAAATTCCCATCAGACTCGCTCTTTCTGGACCTTCTTCAGGACCTTTAGCAGGATTATTTTATTCACGTCCGGTTAAAGAATCAAATATAATCACGATTGATATGGGAGGTACAAGTTTTGATGCGTGTTTAATTAAAAATGGATTAATTCCAACAGCAACAGATGGTTACATAGGTCGATTTAGATTAGCTTTGCCGAGTGTAGACGTTCATTCATTAGGTGCAGGAGGAGGAAGCATTGCTTGGATTGATCCTGGTGGGATTCTACATGTTGGTCCACAAAGTGCCGGTGCAATGCCCGGCCCTGCATGTTATAATCAAGGTGGAAATGAGCCTACAGTTACAGATGCCAATTTAATATTGGGATATTTAAATCCTGAAAATTTCTTAGGGGGAAGAATGAAATTAAATAAGGATATAGCAAAAAAAGTAATTTTAGAAAGTATCTCTTCAAAAATCGATTTAAACCTTATCGATGCTGCTCAAGGTATCGTTGAAATTGTGAACAATAATATGGTCGATGGAATTAATGAAGTTTCAGTGAAAAGAGGATTTGATCCTAAGAATTTCATGCTCTTAGCAGCAGGTGGAGCAGGTCCAGTTCATGCGGCCAAATTAGCACAATTAGCTGGTATTTCAAAAATCATAGTTCCTCGCACGGCCTCGGCTTTTTGTGCATTTGGAATGGTTATCTCTGACATTAGGCATGATTATGTAAGGCCTTTCATATATCCTATTCGAAATGCTGATTTAAACAAAATTAATGATTTGTTTATGTTGATGGAAGAAACAGGGCATCAAACTCTTATATCTGAAGGAGTAAAGGATAGTGACATCGAATTCAAGTGGTCAATGGATATGAGATATATCGGACAAATATATGAAGTAGAAACTCCTATTCCTCGAGAAACATTGTCACAAGATAATATTAGAATAATTGAGAACTTATTTCATGAGAAACATGAAATGATCTATGGATATAACGATAAAGAATCTGATATAGAACTAGTTCATGTAAGAGTTAAGGCGGTGGGAAAAAAAGAAAAAGTAGAAATTCAAAAAACAAAGAAATCATCGAAGCTACCTCCTGAAGGAGCAATAAAGCAAAGTAGAAAGGTTTACTTTCATGAAAAAGGTGAGTTCATAGAACCACCAATTTATGATGGTCAATTACTCATCAGTGGAAACTTTATTCAAGGGCCGGCAATCATAGAAGAACCAGACACTACTATTGTGGTGATACCCGATTCTGAGTGCTTAATTGATGAATATAATAATTATGTTTTAAAAATGAAAAAAGAGGTGTGAAAATTGAAGAATGATAAAGTTGATACTGTGATCGTTTCAATTATAATGAATAGGCTTAACACAATCGCAAGGGAAATGGCAGAAATAACCCTTAAAACTGCTCGCTCCGCAGTTTTTAATCAAGCCCACGATTTTTCCTGTGGAATTGCAGATGCAAGAGGTAGAATGATGGCATTAGAAGCAGGCCTTCCGATCCATCTTGGGGCCATGCCTTTTGCAGTAAAATCTGTTCTAAATTATTTTAAAAATGAATTATATCCTGGTGATGTTATTATGATGAATTCCCCTTATCATGGCAACAATCACCCGGCCGATGTGACCATTATTACCCCAATTTTTCAGCAAGATGGTGCTAAAGGAAATGATGAACTTGTAGCCTTTGCTATTACTAGAGGACATCAAGCGGATATTGGAGGGAATCAAGCAGGAACTTATAATCCCATAGCGGAAGAAGTCATGCAAGAAGCAATAATAATTCCTCCCAGTAAGCTCTATCATAATGGAGGGGAACTCAATAAATCACTTTGGGATTTATTTCTCTCTAACGTGAGAGTTCCCCATTATCAATCAGGAGATCTTCTCGCCCAGATCGGAGCGAATAAAATGGCTACAAAAAGGATCCTCGAAACGGTTCAAAATTTCGGGATTACAACATTTCAAAAAGCTATCGATAAAGCAATCGAATCAACAGAACAACGTGTAAGAAAGGAAATCGAAACATGGCCGGAAGGAGCTTATGAAGCTGAAACGTTTTGTGAGGGAGGTTATACTGATCCTGGACCCCATAATATTAAAGTAAAACTTACAATTAAAGGAAGCGAATTAATTTTTGATTTTACAGGCTCTAAAAGGCAAGTGAGATCAATTATTAATAGTGCTATTTCGAACACGCATTCTGCAGTGTATATTTCTGTACTTACAACGATTGATCCAGACATTCCTCACAATGAAGGATGTTTTAATCCAATTAGCGTCATTGCCCCAAAAGCTAGTATAGTAAATGTAGAATGGCCATTTCCCACTGGCATGTCTACTGTTTGTGTTGCTCAAGAAATTATCCATGCTTGCTGGAAGGCTATAGCTCAGGCTGTACCTCATAAAGCAAATGCAGAATGGGGAAAATGGAATACAATGGTCACTAATGGAACAGATAGGTATGGAAGAAGATATACAATAATTCATTACGTAAATCTTGCTGGAGGCGGAGCTACTTGGGGTGCCGATGGGTGGCCTCATGTTGCTTCTAGTATTGCTCTTGGTGCTGCAATACCGATGTCTGTTGAATTATTAGAAAGCCAATTTCCCGAGCTAATTCATAGAACCAATTTCGTGACCGATTCAGGAGGTCCTGGAAAATGGAGAGGGGGTGTTGGAATGGTTTTTGAGATAGAAGCTTATGGAGATAAAATTGAATATGTGAAAGGAGGTTGTGGTCAAATAAATCCAGTGGATGGCGTGCTTGGAGGTAAATCTGGAACTGTATGCCGACATTGGAAAGGAAAGAAAGGAAAAATAAAATATGGCCGTGCCTTAGAAATAGGATTTGCAGGAAAAGGGAGATTATTGGGTATAGAAATGATGGGGGGAGGTGGCGTTGGCAGTCCGCTCGAAAGAGATCCAAAATTAGTGCAAAATGATGTTATAAATGATTATGTATCCATTGAGAAGGCAAAAGATGAATATGGTGTAGTTATCAAACCAGAAACCATGGAAATAGATTTTGATTTAACTAAAAAACTTAGGTTGCGACTTAAGAGTGAAACCGAGAAATGAGACAGAAAGCCATGCTCGTGATAGTTAATTTTGAATTCTTAACTCTATTTCGAAAATTCTATAAAATATAATATTAAACAATAATTAGCTTACTAAATTCATAAACGTACAATTATTACGTTTGAAAAAAATACTACCTTCCATGATGAATAATGGTTGAAAAAAAAAAAAAGGATCTTTGGTTGGAAATTCCAAGTCATGCGTATATATCATTAGCCAGAAGAGGCATGGAAAGAATTAGTTTAGATCAATGCTTCTTGCCAAATTGCGATAATCAAGATATAGACAAGTTGGAGCCTCTTGAAATGGAAGAACATGATGATGATAAGAAAAATGTCAAGATCATCTCGATAAAATGCCATGAATGTAATGGAATATTCAAATTTAAGCTAGAAACAATAAAATACGTAGCCAAACCTACAAAATCAGCATCTGGTAAGAGTAAAGATGAAGAGGCTCTATCCATGGGTCTAGTTCACATCCTTGACGAGAATGACAAGAATTTGGGGCATCTTGGTTATTTTTAAAGAGTTAAAAATCCATTTCAAGAAGCTCAGTTAATTCTGATATTTTTTTAACTTCTTTTAATATCGAATACCCCTGATTAGGAACGAATGATTTCTCTACTGATTGATAATCAGTTAATACTTCACTTTTTTCATGTTTTTTTCTTTGAATTAATATTGGAGTTATATTTGCAGCCATGGCACCTTTTATATCATCCAAGGAATCTCCAATATGAATAACTTCTCTAGAGGCAAGTCCTGTATCCTTAAGTGCCTTAAAAAAGATATCTGGTTTAGGTTTTTTAAGCCCTATCTCTCCAGAAATTATTATAATATCAAAATAGTCTCTTAACTTATATTTTGATAAGAGATCATGGACGTGAGGAGGATAATCAAAATTAGAAATAAGAGCAATCTTTTTATCTTTCCTCAATGATGTTAATACAGGAATGGTGTCTTTATCCAAGGAAATATATTTATGCCATGAATTCAAACAAGAAACTGCAACACGATTGATTTCATCCTTATTTAGCTCTATTCCTAAATTTTGAGATAACTCTTGAATTCTACGTTCGAAAACCGTCAAACCATCCTCTTGAGCCTTAGGTGTCTCTTTACTGAAAAATCCATGACAATATCCTGAAAACTCCTTGATTGGGAGTTCCAATCCAAATCTAAGTAATGAATCATGAAAAGCCATTAACCAATCTTTCCAAGCTTGTTTCATGTCCCCATATACTAACAAAGTACCATAAAGATCAAAAAAAATCCCTTTAATTTTCATTTGATTCTTCATTAAAAATATTAATTGGTAATGAGGATAAAAATTTATAGTAGGATATATATTAATTCAATATTAAGTCTTCTTAATTTGAGGAATGAAAAGATTGCCGACGGAAATCGGAGATGAGGGAAATTTACGTAAAAAGGTATGGAAAATAATTAACATCACGCAAGCAAATCAGTTATTTGTCCATTCAAAAAATTTGACAATTAAATTTCTTGATGAGAAAAATAAGCTTCAAAAAAAGATCTTGCCTGAAATATTGAGTCTTTGCGTATTAAATGCTATCGTACCTAACTCGGCAATGTTATTGATCGGGGGTCACGGAGGAGGAAAAACTACTCTTGTCAAGTTATTAGGTAGAATGTTTACTTCCTCCACGCTTGATCAAATTGATGGTTCAATTATACGGGGTCATCCTCAACTCACCGAAGAGAAATTAGTGGGCACCCTTAAATTAGGAAAATTAATGCATGAAGGTGAAGAGGAGGTAATTTGGAGACAATTTATCACGAGTTTTTGGAAAATCATTGATGAAGTAAACAGGTTGACTCCATACGCTCAAGATATCTTATTATCACTATTGGCAGAAGGTAATGTGAAATATTATGATTCAACAACGACAATAAGTAAGTTCTGTCTATTTGCGACCATTAATCCTCAAGATGTGGGAACCTTCGAGTTAAGCGCTCCTTTCTTGGACCGGTTCGGGTTATCTGTACCAATATCCATGCCCGCAAGCAAGGATTTGCAGTTAATTTTAACTGGTAAAGATGAAAAATATACCGGATTTGATGAATTAGTTCAAGTCCCCAAAATTCTTACCATAGATGAATTAATGGAAATCTGGTATCACGTGAACAAAATTCCTTTTGATTCGAGCGTGAATAATTACATTCACGCAATTGTTAGAGAATACACTCTTTGTGAGAGAATAGATAAGGGAAATACGGAAGATTTAACTCCAAGCACGGGCTTGTGTTCCGGATGTCATTTTAATACCAATCAGAATGTGTGCAATAAAATCGAATCCATCCTTAGCGTGAGAGTGGCAAAAGATCTTTTGAGATATTCGAAAGCTTTAGCTTGGTTATTGAATTTAGATAAAATTGATATTAACATCGTCAATACATTAGCACCATATGTAATTGCGCACAGAGTCGTATATGCTAAGAGAGATTTGGATAATTCTCCATTTTGGGGGAACAAATATGAATTTAGCAATTATCTCTTAGAATTAATACAGAAAAGATACAAGAAACGTGAACCATGCTATGAAATAGCAGAAAAGTTTCGAAATGGCATTCCTAATAATGGCGACCTCTCAGAACTCAAAAATTATGAAAATAACGATCTCATCGTGAAATATGATTTAGTTCCTTATGTTAACGCCATAAAAAATAAGGAATATTCAGATTTGGCAAAAAAGATTAAGGAAATAAGTAAAAAAGGAGATCTTGAGGAGTTATCAACGGTTCGTAATCAGCTTTTAGAAAATTTGGATTTTCCAAATCGAGCTGATTTAATAAATTGGTGCAATCAAGAATTATATAAACAGACGGTCACCGATTTTGTATTCAAATATCGAGATAACAAGGAAATATGGGCAGAAATTGCCTCAGAATTTCCCAATTTAGATCATTCCATTAAAGAAGCTTTTAATAGACGACAAACTAAACAAATACGTACAGAAGATATTCTGATTGAGATCAACGTGACTGGTACTGAAGATGAGTCCGTTGTGAATATTCAAATCTCTGGAGGTTCTGAAGCACTAAAATTGATAAAGATTATGGAGAATAAAGATTACATCCAAAAGGAAATATAAGGATCAAAGTAGGTTGAGCTAAATGGTTGTTTCGCAAGTGAAGAAAAAATTGACTCAAAGTGAAGAGAAAATATTGGAGTTAGCTCAAATTAGCTGGGGAAAGACAATGAAGGAATTCTATTTTCCGCCTCTCGAAACGCCCCGTTTTATTTTTGATTATACCCATAAGGAAGGTTTTTATATCGATCCGGAGCACAAGTGGCAGATAACCATGAATTTAGCTGAGACCCCTCTCTTTAAAGATGATATAGAATATGTAGATTATTTTCATGCAATATCTATGCATGAAGTCTCTCACTATGAAATTATTCCCTATGATGGTCTTGTTCATGCTAAGCTATTAAGAGCAGCCATGAAGCATGTTAATCAAAATTTTGCTCCTATAATAGTTAACTTATTTGCCGATCTAATAATAGATACGATGCTATATAAGAAATATCCTAATTTAATACTCTGGGAATCTAGAAAGAATTTTGAGCAGATTTCTACGAATTACGGAGAAAAATTGAGTGATTTCTCCCGATTTTTGTTTAAAGCATATGAAAAAATGTTTGGTATTGAATTAATTGATGATATTCTCATATCTAAACAAGAAATCTTGAAAGAATCAGATGTTGAATTACTTTCTGAAGAGAAAAAAGCTCAAAATCAAAAAAATGAAATTGTATCAGAATCAGATCTAAAAAAGTTAAAAACCTACAATTCCCTTAATAAAATGGACGATTTAGCAAGCAAAGTAACCAAATTGATTTTAAAAGATTTTGAAGATGATTCAAAATGGGAAAATAAGGTTGTAAAAATTGCTAAACTCTTGAATAATTTAATGAATGACACTTTTTCTTTAACCGGTAAGGGTATAAAATGTAATAAAGGTAAAACTGCGAGAAGATCTCCGGGAGGAGAAAGTTATATTGAATTTTCTGAAGATATCCTAGAAATAATGGATAATCCTCTTGAAAATAAGAATCGCGATAAATTGAAAACCGATAATAACGAGGAACTCAAACGGAAGGCAGAAGAATTTGCCAAAGGGGTTCCTTATTCTGAATTTGGAGCTCCTGCAAGACAAGCAGGAATCTTAATTGATGGCTCTCCTTTGGCAACATGGTATCGCGCCTTAGCTAAAAATCTCATTGAAATCAAAATTTTTGAAGAAAAACCAGGGGGAGGGCAGGTTCCCGTTTATCCTGAAATATGGAGGATCGGAGATCCACTCGAAGAATTGGATATCGTTCAAACTCTCTTGAATAGCCCAATCATCATTCCCAATGTGACTACAAGGAAATGGACCTTTGAAAGAGGACCTGGTTATTTTGAAGAGAAAAAAATTCCGGATTTATTAATAGTGCTTGATTCTTCTGGCTCTATGGGATGGAATTATACTTCAAGAACCAATAGCGGAAGAGGAAATTATCATACCGCTTTAGTGGCGTCTTTCGCTGCTTTACATTATGCTGCTCAGAAGGGGGTTAAATTTAGTGTGATTAACTTTTCTGCTTTAGCTTTAATCTGTCCATGGACATTTGATTACCATGAAGCTGAAAAAATTTTATTGAAATATCAAGGTGGAGGAACCGTGCTCCCGATAAAGAAAATTCTTACCCAGTGTGAAAAAGCAGAAAAGAAGGCATTAGTGTTTATCATAACTGATTTCGGAATTTATAACTGGAGTAAATCTAAAAAAAATATTAAAATACTATCCGAAATGGGACATAAAATTGTCGGTTTTTTTATTGGAGCAACTAAAATCCCTAAAAATAAATTCAAAACCCTCCTTGATAAAGTAACATTTTATCCTGTTAAAAATCCAAAAGATCTAATTAATTTGGTAATAAAAGAAGTAAAGCGATATTATCAATGAGTATCTTGTTATCGAGTTGCTTTGTGATTTTTTAATATAATTTTACTTTCAACATTTTTAATTTTTTTCAGATATAAATCTTCTTCACGCAGTAAATGGCTTAACTCCAATCTTAGAATCGATTTTTTAAACGGATCAGTAGTACTTCTCAATTCATTATCTTTCTCGAAAAGTTTTTTTTGAAACGTTCTCAAATTTTTGTGCAAATTTTGTTTTTGAGCTTCTAATTTTTCTATTTCATTAAACATTCCTTTTAAATTCGAAGGTAGAGCTTCAAATTTCATGATATTATCCTATCAATTTTTTTCTAAACATGCTTGATATATACATGGTATTATTCTTAGAATAGCATTTCAATGGAAGTGATATGGTTATATTATCCTTGAATCGTTCTCTTCTCGTGAACAAATTAGATAAAAACAAAAAATTAAAAAGTCTAATAAAATCAATCTTATGTGATTAAAGTTTTAATTGTTGAATGTTCGGCATATCAGAGGAAATTATATTCCGATCTGCTCTTATCACACAAGAGTATTCAAGTAGTTCGTGGAGTAAAAAATTTTAAAGAGGCAATAAAATCTCTTGATGATAGTGAGTTCAACGTTTTAGTTATTGATATCGATACCATCAATTCGGAAGACATTGATAACTTTAAATTATTAATCCATTCTCTAATGGTTCCTCTTATATTCTTGACCTCATCTAAAGATAAATTGACTGATCCTCTTATTAAAGCACATGCGACTTCGGCATTCGATTATATCATAAAACCAAGTGGATTATGGAAAGAAGAGCTCCCAAAAATAAAAAATAAGTTAATCGATAAAGTCCTAGTAGCGTCCAAATCAAATTTTAGCCAAATTAATAACCAAGTCAGATCCCTCCTTAAAAAAAATTTCATTCAGCAAACTCAAAAAATACGAAATCTAAATGCAGAATCGGAAGCAAGTCAAACTAAAAAAAGATTTGAGGAATATTTTTTTGACAGAACTCCAGTCAACATAAAGCAAATTGATACTAACATTATAGTGATGGGTGCTAGTGTGGGCGGACCTCGAACTTTAGAATTAATATTGGAAAAAATACCACATAATTTTTCCAGTCCAATCTTGGTAGTACAACACATGAACCATTTTTTCATGAGGCAATTCGTTGTTAATTTAAGAGAAAAATGTACCACGGAAGTTAAAATTGGGCAGTCTGGAGAGGAAATTAGATCTGGAGTAATATACCTTGCTCATGGAGATAAGCACATGCAAATTACGGCAAAAAACGGGAAGCCCATCATCAGATTATTTGAAGGAGAGCCCGTTAATTTTTGTAGACCCTCCGTGGACGTTTTATTTTATTCCGCAGCTCGAATTTATAAAAACAAGACTCTAGGAATTCTCTTAACAGGAATGGGCAGGGATGGAGTTGCTGGTCTTGAAGCAATCAATAAAGCTGGTGGTAAAACAATTGCTGAATCTTCAGAAACAGCAGTTCTTTATGGAATGCCAAAAATCGCTGCTGAGTCTGGCATAGCTAAACTGATTGTTCCTAATTATAAAATTAGAGATTACATGATCAAATTTGCTAATAATTTTCATTTTAAATCAGCTAATTAATTTCAATAGCTATGATAAAGGTCTTATCATTTTTCGAAACATAATTAAGCGTGTTGGTAAATAATAGAGATGAGACTTGAAAAACTTCTAAATTATAAGAGAAAAAAATAAAATTTTACCCATGTAGATAATATCACAATAGAAAACCAAATTATATACTTAAAAAGGTGTAAAATTGAAAGAAACTCCAAAAAAACTCTTTACTGCATACGTGGGAGAGTCTCAGGCACGTAATCGCTACACCTTCTGGTCGAAAATAGCTAAAAAAGAAGGATACGTACTTGTTTCTAAAATTTTCCTAGAAACTGCAGAACAAGAAAAACAACATGGAAGCTGGTTTTATAAAATGCTACAAGAATTTAAGGATGAAGAACCATTTGATATGATGCCCGTCTTACCGGAAGCCGAGTTTCATACTACTTATGGAACCACTGCTGAAAATTTAAAATCTGCCATGGAAGGAGAAAACATGGAATGGGGAAATTTATATCCCGATATAGCAGAGACCGCTGAAAAAGAAGGATACCCCAAAATCGCAGCAAGAGTAAGAGCAATTTCGAGAGCCGAACAACATCACGCTGAAAGATACGGAAAGCTTTTGAAATTAGTTGGTGACGATGTGTTTTTCCAGAGAGGTGAGAAGATTGTATGGATCTGCATGGAATGCGGATATGAAGTTGAAATGGATAAATTACCGGAAGATTGGAAATGTCCATCGTGCAATCATTCGAGAGCTCATTTCAGAAAAAAGTGTGAGGATTTTTAAATAGTGTGTAAAAAAGCCTTTAATTTAAAATAAAAATTATTAAATATGGCTCTAACCATTCATAACCTAAAAAGAGATTCATTGATGTAAATATGACTAAACAAAAAGAAATTTATAAATGCAACGTCTGTGGAAAGGTTATTGAGATACTAAATGGTGGTGCGCCTGAAACCATTTGTTGTGGGCAGCCCATGCAGTTGATGGAACCACAAACGGCAGAATGGAAAGGAGAGAAACACGTGCCAAAAATTTCCGTTGAGGGAACTACAGTGACCGTTGATGTGGGTATTTCCATGGGTACCCCTCATCCCATGACAGAAGAACATTGGATAATGTGGGTCGAATTGATCGGAAAAAATGGTTTTTATGAGCGTAAATTTTTAAATCCTGGCGACGAACCTAAGGCTACTTTCTGCGTGGAAGATACAAAAGGTCTTTGGGCACGAGAATACTGCAATATCCACGGTCTTTGGAAATACTCTTGAAGTAGAACATTAAGAATTAAATAAATCATAATTTTTCTTTGATTTTTTTTTATAAAGTTTTTATTAATTTTTTTTATTTTTTAATTGAAAATTATTTGTTACTCCCTTCTATAATTTATGAAAGATTAGACTCATATTTTTTACATCTAAATTACAATTATTAATTATGAAAGCAAAAAAGGCGACTTTTGCGGCTGGATGTTTTTGGGGCGTGGAAGCATCTTTTAGAAAAGTAAAAGGAGTGATTTCTACTAGAGTTGGATACACGGGAGGTCATTTTGAAAATCCGACCTACGAAGATGTATGTTCACATAAGACAGGCCACGCTGAGGCTGTAGAAGTAACGTATGATCCTTCGATTGTCTCTTATGAAAAACTCTTAGATGTATTTTGGAGCATTCACGATCCCACGACTTTAAATCGACAAGGTTGGGATGTAGGTGCGCAATATAGGTCAGCTATTTTTTATCATGATGAAGAGCAAAAGAAGATTGCCCTGAAATCAAAAGAGGACCTTGAAAAGAGCGGCAAATTTAAACGAACTATTGTGACTGAAATAACTCCTTTGACTGAGTTCTATCAGGCTGAAGATTACCATCAACAATATCATGAAAAACATAAAAGAGGAATTTTTTTTAGCTAATTTGAAAATCTAATTTAAACTCATTACTTTTGTAAAATGTTTGATAGACAAATTGTTATTGATGGTTGGAATGAAATAGCTCCACTATATCATTCAAGTCGCAATAAAGAAAAGATAAATGGAGAATTAGAGAGACTTATAGAGCTTTTGCCTAAAAATGCTCATGTCTTGGACGTAGGATCAGGAAGTGGCATTCCTGCAGCTAAATATCTAACTAACGCTGGATTGAATGTGACTGGCATAGACATTTCAGACACCATGATAGAAATGGCAAGAAAGAACGTGCCTCAAGCAAAGTTCATTAATATGGATATGAACGATATTGATTTTCCAGATAACACCTTTGATGGTATTATTTCTGTATTTGCCCTCTTTCACGTGCCAAAAAATAATCACTTTTCAATATTTAAGAGATTTCACTCTCTTTTGAAGCCAAATGGAATTCTGTTGATTAATACGGGAATAAGTGAATCAGAAGGCATAAGTAATTTCTTTGGAGTTCCCATGTTCTGGAGTAATTATGAACCTGAGAAAACTCTTAATTATGTAAAAGAAGCAGGGTTTTCAATAATATTTGAGGGGATTCTTCAAAGAGGAGGAGAGCTTCAATATTGGATTTTTGCTAGAAATAAAAACTAAACAAGAGAAGCAGAAACTCCAACACATGAATTAATTTGCATTTCATTTGTGTTTAAAATATAATCTTTTTAAAATAAAAAAACTATTCATCTCTTGGGACCAATCAAATAATTCTTTTTTTTTGATAATAAGATGTTATTTCTTCTCCAGCTTATCGTAATTGCGTGTTTCTCAATGGTTATTGTCGCTTTGTTTCATGAAAAGACAGATTTTTTGTCATATAGCATGTTGGCGATGCTAATTGCTGTCGTGGCGACATTTCTTATTTTGCCTGAGATTATTACCATCGAAAGTGTGATTCTTGCTATTGAATGGGAAGTAGTGTTCTTTCTGGTGGCAGTATTTACAATAGTTGAAATTTTAGATGATAAGCAGATATTTCAAGAATTAGCTTTAAGAATCACCAGAAAATTTGAAACTAACACGAGAAAATTTTTCTGGATAATGTGCATAACTTCAACTCTAACTGCCGCATTTATAGAAGATATATCAGTTGCTGTGATTTTTATTCCGTTGATTATTAAAACCTCGGAAAAAATGAATATAAATCCCACTCCATTTCTTCTGGGGGTAACTATTTGTATTAATCTGGCATCCACATTGACTCCTTTCGGATCCTCTGAGAATATTTTAATCGCTACAAAATTCAATTTATCTGCTAGTTGGTTTATCCTCAATCTCGGTCTATATTTTCTTCTTTCAACATTTTTAACTCTTCTTTTTTTGGATTATTTTGTTCTAAGAAAATCCCTAACTCAAATTTGGCTACCCCATTGTACTATTTATGATGAATCTTGTGAGGAAATACACATGCAAACTCATGAATTATACATTTTAGAAGAGCCAATCAATAAGAAAACTTTCAATAAAAATATGGTGGCTTTTCTCATATTTATAGCATTATTATTTATCCTCCCGAATATCTTATTAGCAGGCATAATTGGAGGATTGATATTTGTTTTCATCAACCCAAGACTATATGAGGGAGGCAAAAAGCGTCCTGATATCTCTTATTATTTTTCACGAGTGGATTATAAACTCGTATTTTTCTTCATATGTCTTTTTGTCTTAGTGTACTGCATGGAACTCAATGGAACAATTTCTATGATGGAAAATTTTGTAATAAATTTAGCAATAACAGACCTATTTCTAATGTGCATCATAATTCTGATATCTACTTCGGTTTTATCAGCATTCCTCGATAATGTTCCAGTGACAATCATATTCATTCCCATCGTTCAAATATTAGTTAATGAAGCGGGTTTTGCGGCAGCACCGTTATTGATAGCATTTATTTTAGGGATTAATTTAGGTGGTAATTTTTTACCTCAAGGTGCCATTTGTGACATGATGACCCTTGAATTTGCTAAAAAGAATCATGTTTATGACATGAATTATAAGAAACTGCTAAAAGTTGGTGGTATTTTCGCTTTGCTCCATCTTGTAATAGGCGTTGGTTATCTATGGTTTTATATTTATGTGATTTTATGATTTCTTTCAAATATGTTTTTTTATCTCTCTTTTTAGAACGTAAATTTCTATTACATATGAAATTGGTTAAAATGAACCTAATTATTGTAAATCGATTATTAAGAAGTTAATTATTGGATAAAATCTTAAATTTTTAAAGTAAAAAAATT
Organism: Promethearchaeota archaeon; assembly: GCA_004524425.1. The sequence continues at coordinate 7,678 of SDNN01000002.1, read as the reverse complement.
ATTTATTTACCTAATTCATGCATGTTAATCTTATTTTTAACTAAAAAATGCCAGTACTTCTGCAGCTTATTGTGATTGCTAGCTTTTCAATGGTCATTATCGCCTTATTTCGTGAAAAGACAGATTTCTTGACATATAGCATGATAGCAATGTTCATTGCTGTTGTAGCGACATTTTATTTCTTACCCGAAGAAATTACTATTGAATCTTTGATTTTAGCTATTGAATGGGAAGTAGTGTTCTTTCTGATAGCAGTATTTACAATAGTTGAAATTTTAGAAGACAAAAGAATTTTTGAAGAAATCGCTCTTAGAATCACGAATAAGTTCCATACCAATACCCGAAAATTTTTCTGGGTGATGTGCTTAATATCAACCCTTTCTGCAGCATTCATACAAGATATATCTGTTGCCGTGATCTTCATTCCGATGATTATTCATACATGCCACAAAATGCATATTAATCCCACACCATTCCTCTTGGGCACAACTATCTGCATTAATCTCGCAGCGACGCTCACGCCATTCGGTTCTTCACAGAACATCTTAATTAGTTCGGAGTTTAATTTAAGCGCAACTTGGTTTGCATTAAGCTTAGGTCTTTATTTTATTATCTCAACCTTATTGACATTATTTTTATTAGATTATTTCATCTTAAGAAAATCTATAAAGCAAATTTGGTTGCCCCATTGTACAATCAATGAAGAACCTTTAGAACGGAACCATATTGCGACTCATGAGTTAACAATAAGGGAAGAGCATATTGATAAAAAAGTATTCAATAAAAATATAACAGCACTATTTATCTTTGTAATACTTTTATTCATCATTCCTAGTATATTATTTGTTGGGATTTTTGCAGCTTTGATCTTTGTGATGATTAATCCGAGAAAAGATGCTTCTGGCAGAAGACATCCTTCAATATCTTATTATTTCTCTAAAATCGATTATAAGTTAATCTTTTTCTTTATTTGCTTATTTATATTGGTTTTTTGCATGGAAGTAAATGGTACTATTAAATTATTAGAAGATCTTATAATCAGCCTTTCAATTACTGATTTATTCATGCTGTGTCTTTTTATTTTGATTGCAACATCTCTCTTGTCAGCTTTATTAGATAATGTACCAATTACCGTCTTATTTATTCCCATTATAACGGTTTTAATTTCTGAAGCAGGATTCCCTGCCACTCCTCTATTGATTGCTTTTATTTTAGGAATCAATTTAGGAGGTAATTTTTTACCTCAAGGCTCAGCTAGTGATATGATGACACTTGACTTTGCTAAAAAAAATCACGTCCATGATATGAATTATAATAAGCTACTGAAAATTGGAGGATTATTTGCATTATTACATGTTTTAATTGGTATAGGCTATCTCTGGGTTTATATTCACTTCTTCCTATAATCATCTTTCAATAAATTGAAATTGACTTTTTGCTTTATTAAATCCCCATTTGAGAAAAAATTATAAATTATTAAAAATCAAAAATTTCTTTTGTTGTATTATTTTAACTTCTAATAACATGAAAAAGTTAGTTAAAGCAATTTTTTTAGATCGAGATGGCACCTTGAATGAAGATAAAGGTTATGTGCATAAAGTAGAAGATTTTGCACTATTACCGGGAGTTATAGAGGGCTTAAAATTACTAAAGAATGAATTTATATTCATCATTATAACTAACCAATCAGGTATCGGAAGAGGCTATTATACGGTGGATGATCTTCATGCTTTTAACAAGCTTTTGATTGAGGCATTAGATAAGGAAGCAATTGAGATAAAAAAACTCTTTTTTTGCCCACACATACCCGAAGATAAATGTGAATGTAGAAAACCAAATACACATTTTATTGATCTAAGTACCAATGAGTATAATATAGATTTGAAAAATTCTTGGGTTATCGGTGACCATCCTTCTGATGCATCACTTGGAATTAATGCGGGCTGTAATACCGCATATTTGTTAACCGGGCATGGTCCTGAACATTATGAGGAACTTGAAGAGAAAAATATAAATCCCACCATAATAGCAAAAGATTTTTTAAGTGCAGCTAAAAAGATTTTGGAATTTCTTTGAATGACTTAATCCTTGTTTTTTTTTCCATTAAAAATGCAGGAATATTCCAAATTAAGGGATTCATATAAATAAGATAGATTCTTTAACCCAATAGAATATTTTTTCATAAGGAGAAGTTGAGGTACTTCTATAATTGTTTTTTCGTAAGTTAAATAATTCAGATTTATGGAATAAGATAAAAATTTTAAGAGAATACATTAAAAAATTAGGAGCTGCATTCAAGCAAAGAGCTTGTTGGTCTTGTGGCAGATCCTTGAATATATATGACTTTCTTTCAGATAATCTGGAATTTTCACCCGAACATGTATTGAAATTATGGCAAAATCCTATTTTGGAATTTCATTGCTGTAAATGTTTTAAGGAACTAAAAATTAATGAAATTGAAAAAATTGAAATACAATTAGAATTTAGAAATTGTTCAAATTGTAATAACTCAATTGATATATATAGTTTCTCAAGAGCTCATAATTACTTGAAAATAAAAGAGTTAAATGACTTATGGCTTAATGAAGAAAAATTAATTTTCTGTAGCCGAATTTGTGAGAGAAAGTATTATAGAAAAAAATCAAATTAAATCTAATAATTTTAATTAAAAAGATACGACTGCTTGAAATACAATATAAATCAGAATTAAAACCATTCCTATATAGGGAGGTATCTCACCTTTCATCAAAAATCGCCATAAAATTATATTAACAATAATAATAAAAAGGATTAATTCAGTAAAGATAAGTAAATTAATGGTAAATGGAGAAAATACTAGGACTATTCCTAATATTAAGGTGCTTGTTGTTAAATTTGCTCCTATCGCATCTGCTAATGCCAAATTTATCTTACCTTTTTTAGCTGCCAAATAACATATAACTAATTCAGGTAAAGAAGTTCCAATAGAGATTATTTTAGCCCCAAATGCGATTGGAACTAACTCAAAATATTCTATTATGATTACTGCAGAATATATAGTGAATCGTCCCGATATAACTACAATAGCCCCACCAATAAAAATTTTTACCAAAAGTTTAATTTTTTCCTTTTTATTTATAATAGAATTACCACTTATTTTATTATCTTCATTAAGCTTATCTTCTTCTGTTAAAAATGGAATTCGTGCTTTTCCTATAGAGTACATGCTTATAAAATATATTGATATTAGTATTACTCCGATAATTATAGAGCCATTTGCCAATATCTGTCGGAATTCGGAGATTAAAAGTAAAATAGGAATAATCGAAGCCAATACTAGGACATCTACCATTTCTATTAATGTTTTTTCATGTACGTTTTTAAAAAAGCCTAATATTGATAAAATGCCAATGACAATACATATGTTAAATAAATGTGAACCGAAGATATCCCCTACTGCAATACCGGGAACTCTTTCAATAATAGAAAATATTGCAACAGTTAATTCCGCAAATGAACTAATAGCAGCTAATATTACAAAACCAATTATAGTCTCGCTTTTCTTAGTAAGTTCCATGAATTTTTCTATAGTATTAATAATAAATTGACTTGATAAGATTAATCCTGCTAAAGATGCGATTAAAATTATTATTGAAATTATTATTAAGGACATTCTAGTTAATGAAATTATTAGTATTAATAAATTTTTTTGAACTTTAATTATTTAAATTAAAAGATGAAGCAATTTGTGAATTTAAATTTACCAACTTCATAAATAAAATTTTGATTATAATTTTAATGCTTAAAAATAATAAAACAAATTAAATCTGTTAATTTGTATAAGATAAAAGAAAAAGGAAAAAAATTAAAAATTAAGTTTTAATCGAAATTTAATTATCTCGTTTCTTGCCTAGAGTTGGCATACCATGTTCATACTGATTTAAAACAAATCTACTAATTACAATTCTTTGGATTTCGGAAGTACCTTCATAAATTTGGTAAAGTTTTGCATCTCTAAACAATTTTTCAACCGGATATGTTCTTAGATATCCATATCCCCCGAAAATTTGTATTGCCTCTGTAGTAACTTTCATTGCAACATCGGATGCAAAAGCTTTAGCTATTGCTGAGCTTAAATTATTATCTTTACCTTGATCTGCTTCCCAAGCTGCCTTGTAGGTTAGGAGTCGAGCAGCTTCGATTTCTTTATACATGTCGGCAATTTTGAACTGTATGGCTTGGTAATGATCAATGGTTCGACCGAACACTTCTCTCTTTTGAGCATAATCAATAGAATATTCCATGGCTGAACGCGCACAGCCCACAGCAAAAGCACCAATCGCAGGACGCGTGTGAGCAAAAGTCTGCATTGCCAATACGAATCCTCTTCCTGGTTTAGCTAATACATTTTCCTTCTTGATCCTCACGTCTTTTAATATAACTGCAACCGTATTGGATGCTCTTTGTCCTAATTTAGGAATGTGCTTTCCTAATCTAACTCCTTCAGTATCCGTAGGAACGATAAAAGCAGCTATGCCTTTATGCTTTTTCTCTGGATCTATGGTGGCAAAGACCGTAATATAATCCGCATGTCCTCCATTCGTTATCCAAAACTTATTTCCGTTTAGAATATAGTCATCTCCATCCTTCGTTGCCCGACACTGCATTCCCGCTACGTCAGATCCCATGCCTGGTTCTGAAGTCGCGAAAGCAATAAGTTTGAAATTCTTGGTAATGTCCCCCAAAACTCTTTCTTTTTGTTCCTCGCTTCCTCCTATGACTATTGGCTCAGCGCCCAAATTATTATCGAATATGGAAGTAGCTATACCCGGGCATGCTGCTGAAATTTCCTCAACAACAATGCATGCTTCTAATAATCCACTACCAGCCCCTCCATACTTTTCTGGAATCCCCAAGTTCAATAAACCCTCGTCATATGCTGCCTTGAGCACATCCATGGGAAATTCTTCTGATTCATCATATTTGCTTGCGACTGGTAATACTTCCCTTATTGCGAATTCCCGTGCCTTTTTTTGTAAAGCTTTTTGCTCTTCAGTTAAGCTAAAATCAATCATTTTTTAATTAGCCTCCATTTTTGCTATTAAATTATCAACAACTGATTTAAAATCTAAATCCTCAGGTCTTGGGACAAATTTAACTTCAATTTTATCTATCACTTCTATTTTGGTCTTCTCTAGTTGTTCGACGATTTCTCTCACGGCACCTTTACTCCAACCATAGCTTCCAAAAGCAATTCCGATTTTATTCATTGGTTTAAGACCTTTTTGATAACACATATACTCCGCAACCGAAGGATACATTCCCATGTTTAGAGTTGGACTTCCAACTAATACGGCTCTCGCTTTCATCACTTCAGTTATGACATCGCTATAATCCGACTGAGTGAGGTTAAATCTCTTAACAGGAATGCCTCTTTTCTCAATCTCAAGTGTTAATGCTTTCGCAATCTTAGCGGTACTGTCCCACATTGAATCATAAACGATAACCACGCTATTTCCATCGATTTTGCCACTAGACCACTTTTTATAAGCTTCAACTATATCAGGAATGTGCTTTCGCCAACCAACTCCATGAGAAGGACAGATTATATCTATAGGTAAGGCTTCTACAGCGGGAATTGTTTTAGCAATTAGTTTTGAGAGGTGGAGCAAAATGTTAGCATAATATTTCTCTGCTTCCCACATTATTTCTGAGAAGCCATTTTCGTCGTCCCAATATTTAGAGGTGGCAAAATGTTGACCAAACGCATCGTTAGAGAACAACACGTTCGGGCCATTTTCATCAGACATGAATGAGACCATTGAATCTGGCCAATGAATCATGGGTATGGGAACAAATGTGAAAACTTTTCCGTTTCCTGCATCCAAGGTGTCGCCTTCATTTACGGCTCTTATTTCTTTAAATTTTTCGGAAGGGAGTTCTTGATGATAGTGTTCTTCTAAAATTTCTACTCCCTTTGTTGAAGCAATAATTTGTGCATTAGGTAAGTGAGGGAGAATCAGTGGAAATGACCCAGAATGATCCGGTTCGATATGATTCATTATGAAGTATTTTATATCCTTTGGATCGCACACCGTTTTAATTTTATCTAAATAATAAGGAAAATACGGTCTTTTAACAGTATCTATAAGGATAAAGTCGGTCCCACTCTTCACTAAGTATGCATTATAACTGCTTCCTCTCCCAGTTGTATAACCATGGAAATTGCGTACTTCCCAATCTACATATCCAATGAAGAAAACGTCTTTCAATATTTCTTGCGCCATAATTTTTACCTTTATTGTTAGGATTTTAAATATCAAGCATTATACATCTGGACAAATTATAAAGTTACTTTCTATGAATTATAAAAAATTCGCAGTTAAAGCACTAGAAAAAGGGAATTTTTAACTTTCCTGATTTTTAGCTTAAAAACAAAAGAATTATTATTTCTTAATTCTCGAAATTCCAATCAAAGATAAAAAATTTGAAAAACCTAATAAAAATTCAATGGTTTTTTATAAATTATTGTATAGGTATTTTAGGTTTTTAAGGACAGTTCCTTTTCAAATTTTCGACCAATCAACCAGGCTAAAAATCGTGCAAAACCATCCTTTAAAAAATTAATTTTAACATTAGAATGGAAATATTTAGTCTCTTTGTCAAGCCACCCTTTTTTCTTCCAATAAGTATGATCATATGGAGACATAACCTCCATTTTTCCGTAAATGGCCTTCATTATTCTAAATGTCAAGTTTTCATTAAATGTTAATTTTTTTGGTTTCTTTTCGTTGATAGCTTTATAAAACTTGTCGATTATATCATCAGTATCATCCTCTTTTTCAGGTGGTATCTTAATGGGAGTATTAATAGGGGCGGCACGATAACCCAGATCACCCACATGCTCAAATCCCCAGGCTGTTTCCATCATTTTTAGATATTCAAGGGTTTCTTTTAAACCAATATTACCGGCCACAGCAATATTTATTGCATACTTGCCAAAATATCGGGGCCTATGAAATGTATATGCCATTCTGTCGATTAAGCTTTTTAAAAGATAGGTGATATGCATTGAATAGACTGGTGAGGCAAAAATTACTCCATCTGCTTCATCCATCTTTTCTGATATGCTTTCTCTGTCATCTTTCAAGGGGCAATTATCTTCACCTTTAATAAAACAAGTAAAACACCCCGTGCAAGGAATTATATGCATATCTTTAAGATGTATTGTTTCAAAATCAACATCCTCATATTTTCTAAATTTATTCTCAATTTCTTTTATTTTTTTTGCGGTATTTCCCTTATGAGGACTTCCATTAATTGCCAGAATTTTCATCATATCTCCTCTTTTTAATAAATATTCTTGCTATTTTGTAAAATTTATCGTTAATTTTTCTATATTCAACTTCCATACTTTTATTGGAGCTTTCTTTTTTTTACTGGGTTTGGTTTTTGCCACCTCAATTATTCCCACGCTTTCTAATTCCCGCAAATGATAATATAAGGTAGGTTTTTGTATGTCTCTTCCTTTCCCTTTAAGGCAAAGGTGCTTGCAATTCTTCGGGGTTTTATTTTTAATATCTTCTTCATACTTTTCTAAAGCTTTAAAGATCTCATTAGAAGTTTTCGGACCATCTTTCAAAATATCGATAATAATCCATCTCACGTCACAGTGAAGAGCTTTAATATAATCTTCTAT
>SDNN01000223.1 GCA_004524425.1 Promethearchaeota archaeon | reverse complement strand
GCTACTGAAGAGGTTGCAGAGGACACCGCTGATGATCTTTTTGATGACGAGTTAGATGAGGATGTGGAAGGATGGAAAATTGTTATCTTGGAAATCAAGGATGAAAAAGAATATGATAAGGAAGATGAATATCCTAGATTAGATGAAGATGAATACGATGGAGTTCCATATTTATATAATTTATATACTACAGAGAATTTGGAAGCAAGTGATTGGGAAGAGGAAGACAAAAATGAACGAGACGAGATTCTTCAATATGATACTGACTTGTATACTGAAATGATAACTTATGTAGAAGGATCGATATTTCCTAATTTCTTTGGAATGTTTACCTTGGTTACTTCTAAAAATGTAAATTGGAAGAGATTAGTTAATGAAGTTGATGATGTCCTTGAGGATGATTGGGATGATGCAGCTGCCAGTAGAGCATCAGAGACCGTAGCTCTCTTCTGGGAACAAGATGCTAATGGAATTGAGGTCTATTATGACTTATCGGAAGAAACGGGATATCCTGATGATGCAGAAGATTTTGAGGCGATATCCATTTTTAACGATGATGGCATTTTAAAATATTATGAATGCAGTTATGATGGCGATCCAATGATTATTATTGAATTACAAGAACCTTTTTACATCACGTACTGGTGGGTAATTGCGATTGTTGCTGCCGTGGCTGTTATAGTGATAATTATCATTATCATTAAAAGAAGATAAGCAGATTATAACCACATAAAAAAATTAATAAACTTCTTTTTTTTTATAACTTTTATTACTAGTTTCAATCTCATTATGATAAGAAATTTGAGATTTAAAAAAGGGTTAAAAATGAATTACTTTTAGGATTAAATTTAAAAATAGTTCAAATAAAATAAGTTTAATAAAAATAATCAAAAAAAAAGATTTTTTATGCTCCCGTGTTGATCTCCTTAACTATTCCTACCGCGACTGTCCTACCCATATCTCGCACGGCGAACCGACCCATCTCAGGAATGTCCGTATATTTTTCAATGCACAATTTCTTGATTGGACCTAATTCTACGATCGCAGCTTCGTTTCGCTTGATGAATTTTGGATTATCCTCAATAACCGCCCCAGTTTTTTGATCTAGCTTCTTTTCTAATTTCAAAAACCTTGAGGCACATTGAGCGGTATGGGCGTGTACAACCGGGGTATAGCCTTGAGCTATTGCCGTTGGATGCCAGATAACAATGATTTGACCTTTCCAGCTTCCACTTGGCAAGATGACTGTGGTAGGATTATCGGGATGACTGAGTACGTCCCCTCTTCCCACATCTTTCAAGGTGATGCCCCTTATGCTAAATCCTACATTATCACCGGGAATTGCCTGAGGAATCTCTTCATGATGCATTTCAATTGAGCGTATTTCTCCCTTGAATTCAGTTGGCATTATGAGGATCTTATCGTTCTTTTTCAAAACACCAGTTTCAACTCTCCCTACAGGCACGACTCCAGTTCCTTTGATTTTGTAAGCATCCTGTATGGGTAATCTCAAAGGTTTGTCAGTTGGCTTGTCTGGAATTTCGAATTGATCAATCGCATCGATTAAGGTGGGTCCTTTATACCAAGGCATTTTATCACTGAGCTTGGAGAGGTTTTCCATGGCTAATCCACTCACCGGAACAAAGGGTATCTTTTTTACTGGAAATCCTATGTTTCGGAGTAAGTCGCTAACCGCTTCTTTGACTTCATTATATCTATCTTCGCTATAATCATACACATCAGCCTTGTTTACTGCCACTACTAATTGCTTGACACCAAGAGTTTGAGCTAAGTAAGCATGTTCCCTGGTTTGTCCATTCGCAGCAATACCTACCTCCATTTCACCTTTCTTTCCTGAAACCACAAGGATCGCACAGTCTGCTTGAGATGCTCCCGTAATCATGTTCTTTACGAAGTCAGCATGGCCGGGGGCATCAATTATTGTAAAGTATTTTGATTTAGTTTCGAATTTTCTAAATGCGAGATCAATGGTAATGCCTCTCTGTCGTTCTTCTTTTAGGCGATCGAAAACAAAAGCATAAGACCATGATTCTCTGTCATATTCTTTTGCTAATTTTTCTAACTCTCGGGATTCTCTTTCCGAAATAGCTCCAGTTTCAATGAGCAACGCACCCATCATGGTTGATTTACCGTGGTCGATATGCCCGATTATTACGAGATTTAAATGTTCTTTATCAGCCAAATTTCTCAACTCTAATATTTTTTAGCTTAATAATTTTAGATACTTTATAATTTTACTTAGATTGATATAGAAGTTAAATGATATGGAATTTATATTTTTTTCCATTTTTATTAAACTTTTGTTCATGAGAAGTATTATAAGATGAATGGGCTTCACATTTTCTATATAGTATTATCTGATTTTCGATTTCTTTTTTGTTCCATTAATATTAATATCTCTCTTTTAGATCATTTTGGAGTTCTTGTATATTTTGTCGAATTAACGTGAAAATCTCATCAACTTCCTTTCTGAAATTAAATACCTTTCCATTTTCATCTGAAAATTCAATAGGGACTTTATCTTCTACAAATTTGATGAAAATAAATTCGATATCGTTGGTATTATGTCTAGTTTCTTTAAAATAGTCTAAGAGGTGGTGAAGAAAATAAGATTTTACATACACATTTTCTTTACTAAATTTCTTTTCTTTATCTTTTTGAAAAAAGTATTTTAATTGTTTTAACTTGCTAGGATCATCCGCGTCGTAGTAATGGTTCTTTTGATCATCACATAATCCAAAATGGCCGCCATAATCAATATACCGGTTAACTATACTTGAAATCAATGGGTCAATTCCTAATTTACTACTCCATTTATCATGAATAAACCAATTTGGCATGACGACACGAGTTCTTGATCTTTTGTCAATATGTTATGATGATTTAAAATTTGATTTTAATTAAATATTCAGTTCATAAACTCATAAAAATAAAAAATCATGATTCTTTAAATATCATTAAAGAAATTAAAATAATTCATAATTTTAAGCGAGGGAAGAACATGGTACGCTCAAGAAATAATTTTCCGCGTGAAGGTGAATTCATAGTCGGAAAAATTAGTGATATTAGGGATCAGTATGTCTATGTTGATATCATTGATTATAAGGGATTAGAAAATGAAGATACTGCAAAAGGAATGATTCATATCTCAGAAATCAGTTCTCGATGGATAAAAAACATTCGAAATTTTGTCAGAGTGGGGCAGAGATTAGTGTTGAGAGTTCTTCGAGTTGATCCTAATAAGGGACACGTGGATCTGTCATTGAGAAAAGTTAATTCAGCACAGCGAGAGAATCGGATGAAGGAATGGAAGTATGCTTTAAAATACGAAGTTCTTTTAGACTTTTTAACTAAAGAAACAGATTTAACCTTGGATGAGGCATATGAAAAAATTGGATGGCCAATATTCGAGAAATTCTCTTCATATCAAGAGGCAGTTGAAGAACTTAAAGAGAACGGAACGGAAATAATGAAACTGATAAAAGGCGTTTCTGCTGAAGTAAAAGAAGCCTTCCTAAAAATAGTAGAAGAAAACGTAAAAATTTCAACGGTTGAAATTACGGGAAAAATCAAACTTTCTTATGACTCGGAAAATGGAATTGATCTAATTAAAGAATCCCTCATTGAGGCTAGAGATGTTATAAAACCAAAGACAACGAGATATTTAGATATTAATTACATTGCTGCTCCTTTTTACAGATTAGAAGTGGTATCGAAAGATTATTTGGATGCGGAGAGCATCCTTTCTGATGCGTTAGAAGTTATCGAGAGCAAAGTAGCAAAGTATCATGGAACATTTGAATTTATTAGAGATTAGAAATTTTTTGAAAAGGGAACGACTTGACAAAATACCTTCAGAAATGTAAAAGCTGTGGCAGATATGGCTTAGCCAATCCAAAATCGAAATGCAGATTTTGTGGAGGTCAATTAATCAATCCGAAACCTCCTAAGTTTTCATTGCAAGACAAGTATGGAGAATATCGACTACAATATTTTAAAGAGGAGTTTGATAAAAAGTTCAAATAATCTTTTCTCACATGATATCGATTTTTTCAGCAATCTTTTCAAATATCAAAATATCTGCATTCTCTTGGGGCAGGCATGAAATATTTTCTTTTTCAAAAGGACCATAATTTAAAAGATCAATACCCACTAAAGGAGGAGCATTTTTTAAAAATCTAATTAATACATGCTTAATGTCTTCCTTCTTACCGATAGATTTAGATTCTGAGACCAAATTTTCCGATGGTTGAGAATCTTGATTTTTCTCAAGCTGAAGGTTTTCCATGACCATTGGAGTTGTTTTCTCTGCTTTTTGAAGGAGGTCACTCGCATCGAAAGTCGACAAGGCCTTGACTTTTTCAAATCCTTTTATGGTACTCACTAAATTTTGATAAAATAACTTTTCAGCTTCTAATAGAGCCTCTAATTCGATTTCTTTGAGAACCAAGGCAGCATTAATAAGCTTTATTTCTCTAATTTTTAGAAAATCCATCAATAGAAAATTAAAATTTTCTTTATATGAAGTAAGGAATTCAATTTTTATTTTATCGTCTTTTTC
>SDNN01000222.1 GCA_004524425.1 Promethearchaeota archaeon | reverse complement strand
GTATTTCAAAGGAAATGAAATATAGTACGTACGGGTTGACATGGGAACAAGTCAAACATTTCACTGATGTGTTTTTAGAAATATGTAGAAAATATCACATTATTTAATTAAATCTTTTATTCATATCAAATTCAATAGCAGAATTTAATATATTTATTTCTCTTTAATAGTATAAAGCTATCTTTAGGAAGAGAAAAGGATGGAGAACTCAAAACAAATTCAGCAAGAAATTCTTGATCTAAAAGATAAAAAGGATGTGGTAATTTTAGCTCATTATTACCAATCAATTGAAATTCAAGAAATTGCGGATTTTTTAGGGGATTCACTTGGGCTGTCTCGCATAGCTAAAGAAGAAGCAAACACGAACTACATTATTTTTGCTGGGGTTATTTTCATGGCTGAAACTGCTTCTATATTAAATCAAGATAAACACATCTTAGTACCAAATGTGGATGCTTTTTGTGAATTAGCAGATTTTTTAACTCCTGAATTAGTTGATGAATATAAAAAAAAATATCCCGGTCTACCTGTTGTTACATATGTAAATTCTACAGCAGCGGTAAAATCCAAATCAGATATTTGTTGCACTTCATCCAATGCTGCAAATATTGTGAAAAAGATTAAAAAGGAATTTGACTCGGAAGCAGTGTTATTTGGTCCCGATTCAAATCTAGCAGATTATGCTGAAAGTATTTCAGGAGTAAAAATAATTAAAATGCCGGAAAATGGACATTGTTATGTTCATTCTGACTTAACATTAGGCGATTTGAAGTTGGCGAGAAAAGAATATCCAGGGGCTAAAATCTTAGTCCATCCAGAATGTACGAGGGAAGTCAGAGAAACTGCCGATTTTGTTGGGTCTACAGCTCAGATGTATAATTATGTGAAAGAGAATGGATCTAAATTTGAAGATTTCATGATAGGTACTGAGCATGGTTTATTGGAAAGGTTAGCTGCTGATTTTCCCAATAATAAATTTCATCATCCTAAAAATAAAATGATCTGCCATAACATGAAAAAGAACAAACTTGAATCTATAAAATTCCTACTTCAAAATTTAGAAAACAATCCTTCTGAAATCAAAGTGCCAAAAAAGATTGCTGAAAAAGCTTTAATACCAATTGAAAAAATGCTAAAATATTCAACTTGATTATTTAAATAAAGTTTAATCCGATAAAATTTAAGAATCAGAGAAATATCTCCGAAATCGAAATAGTACATAAAATTTTTATGAAAAAATGGATTATATCTTTACCTGAAATAAAAAATCTAATATCATGTCAATAGAAAACCCGAATGTTTTAGAAAGAATAAAAAGAATTGAAAAAAAATTAGAGAATCTTGAGAACCGAATTTCTTATATAGAATCCATTATTGACAGAGAACATCATAGACCACCTCTAAGACCCCAACCTGGACCATCTCCTCCTGGACCAGGACCGAGACCTGAACCATTTCGTTTTTAGTTGTGAAGATTGAGTCATTTTTTACTATGCTATGGATAGTGACAAAGCTCTTTAAAATTAGAAAAAAATTCGATGAGAGCAATACAAAATATTTAATTGAGAATTCTTTTATTATTAAAATAACGCATAAAAATATTAAAAAAGTCGTGATCAAGTATGACTCAATATAGATTCAGACTCACTGGAGTTCCCCCAGACCAAGCAATTAAATTAATTGAGGTGGATCCGAATCAATCAATCGCAGAAATAAAGAAATCAGTACAGAGAGAATACAAGCTTAATCCTATTTTGGCCATTCAATTTATTTTTAAAGGTAAAGTCTTACCGGATACTTTAAAATTTTCAAAAATAGGAATTCATCCTAAGAAAGATGTTATTACCGTAATGGCCACTCAAGCAGGTGGGTCTTAGAAAACAATTTTATTATTTTTTACTTCTTTTTTATTTTTGAACCGTAAGATAATATCAGTATTAAATTAATAATGGATTGATAAATGATTGACCTTTTTAATTCACTAAACGGTATTTTCAGTAGGATTCCATTGGATTTTTGTGATAAATCTGGTAAGTTTCTTCTTAATTCTTCAGAGATGAGAGACATTTGTTTAATGATTCCAGGATGGGCCGAAATAATTCATAAGGGTTTAAAACATAATGAGCTTGAAACATTTAGAACATTAAGACATGTATTTAGAACACTTTGGGTTTATTTTGCAATACTAAGAGATGATTATCAAGTAGACGTGAAAAGCAATAATTTAAAATCCCTAAAAGATACTTTGGAGAATATTAATGAGTTACATCCCGATATGTTTCCTTTATTACTTTTATTCCATGATATTGGACGACCATTCAATCGAGAATGGCATACTTATGAATCTGCTAAAATCATAAAGGAAAATAAATTACTCAAGCATTTTTCTATATCTCCAACCCAGGAAAAAATTTTGAAAGTAAGCATTAAATTCCACTTACTTCCAGGTACTATTTTTACTGGTGAATCAAGTTACTGTGGAGCCTTGTCGCTATTACTCGATGAGGATTTAAATGATATTTGCTTATTCTCATCAAAGATAAACCTTTTGTTTTCAATTTTAATGGCTTTTTCTCTTATCGATATCTGGGGATATGATTATGGTAAAATATATGATCACTACTTCTCTTATTATTCTCAAATTAAATCCAATTTGAGTAAAATATTCATTAAAAATGCTTTAAAAGCACCAAGTGAGAGATTTGCCGCTTTTCATGAGGATCTGTTCAAACTGGATGAACAGAATTTAAAATGGAGGATTTCCTGTGCCTCAAGGATATTTCAATTTATTGAGACTCAAAATTACTTGACAAAAGATTTTTTTTATGATAAAATTGATGAAGCTCTTGCTTCTATTAATTTAGATTGGAATGAATTTAAAGATTCATTAGGAAAGGTCCATGCGATAATTCAATTCAAGTATGCCCTTCCTATAATGATGATTCTTGCTTCAGGCTCTTTTAAACGAGAACCGCTTGATCCAAAGGAGAGAATTCAAACTCGTATCTTTAATTTTTGGAAGATCTGTGGAGAAATTGTCAAAAAAGTTGATAAAAAGTCTCTAAAAGTAAAAAATAATGATATTGTATTATGGAACTTTATTTTTGAATTTTCTCGAGGATCAATTTTCAAACCTAGCTTCTTTAATTATATTTTTAGTGATGAATTTTTCAATACATTACAAGGACAAATCCCAAGGTTCGATTCTGAACTGAACAATTATCTCATAAATATAAAATAAAATTATAGGAGTTGTTTAAATCTCGCTGCAAAGGAAGATTATGATTGATTACGCTCTTTTATTTGTTCAATGAACGCTTCCTTCTTTTTCTCGCCTTTTTTTTCATATTTTGGCCAAAGACGTTGAACTTGTGAGGGTAGACACATTATAAATTTAGAAAGTTTTCCTTCAAGACTCGGGATGCATACTTCGACCTTTTTATTAAGCATGGTTTTTAATATTGCTTTTGCCACAGCTTCAGGTTGAACGGGGTCATGTAAAAAAGTTAAGGGTGAGCCATCATGTCTTGCTTCATATTCAAGCATCGGAGTATCAACTGAATCAGGAAATATCGTAGAGACAAAAATATTATGTTTTTTAAGTTCAAAATGCAAGGCAAAATCTAAACCCCGAAGTGCAAATTTAGTAGCCGTATATATCGAACTATATGTTTCAGGAACGATACCTGCTAAGGAAGAAATCGTTATGATGTGTCCACTTTCTGCTTTTTTCATAATCGGTATGGTTTCCTTAGTGATATTTATGGTTCCTAAAAGATTAATAGTAATTTGTTTTTCAATAGCTTCATAGGAGAGATCTTCAAATGCACCGGGAATTATAATGCCTGCAGTATTAATAAGAAAATTTATTGTTCCAAATTTACTTACAACCTTATTTATAAAATTTTTTACCTGGTCTAACTGTGTTATGTCGCAAGGAATAGTTAGTGGTTTTTGAGAGATCATCTCAGAAATTCTATTAAGTCCATTTTCATTAATATCCGTGAGAGCAAGCAATAGACCATTTTCATCCAATAACTTGGCAAGTTCTTGGCCCATTCCTCCCGCTGCTCCAGTGATCACCGCAACTTTATTTTTTAATTCACTAATTTTCATGCTAACCACCTTTAATTCGTGTTCAAATATTTGGACTTTTATACAATATTAATTCTAATTATGATTGAGTTAATATCTATTTAAATTTTTATTTTTGATTTACCTATATTTAATATAAAGGTAAATGAGTTTTAATGGTCAAAATTAATTAGAGAGTTTAAAAATACCATGGCATGGGGAGGATTTCTCAATAAAAATGGTTCTGATTACATCAGAAAATTAAGAGAAGTTGAAAAGATAATTACATTTTTAGAAAATTTCAAAGAAAGGCTTAGTAGCATTGACAGAAAATGCGTGATTGATACTATTAAACTAATAATCAAGCATTTCGAAAAAGATTACATGAATTCACGGGATGAAAAGGAATTATAGCTTCTTGATTAGCTTTTTAATTATAACTATCAAATCATCGGCAACCTTTTTGATGGTATCAGTTAGTTGAAAATCAAAAAAGGGTAAATTTTCAT
>SDNN01000043.1 GCA_004524425.1 Promethearchaeota archaeon | reverse complement strand
TTCAGGTGGTCGGTCGAAGGTTGGGAATATAAAATTACAAATAAAGGGGTTAATGAAGTTTTTATTGAAATCATTACCTGTCCTTACCAAGCGGCAATGAGCCGAAACCCTGAACGACATGATAAGATAAAACCGATCTGCCTGGACATGTGCATTCCATTTTATGAGACAATTACTACAGATTTTAATACAAATATAACATTAAGAAGGGATAAATTTCAAGGATTAGGGGATAAAACGTGTAGCTTTCATTTTAGCATCGAAGATGAGGAAAAATCACTCAAAGAACCTTTTAATAGAAGAAAAATTAGCATTGAGGATAAGCTGTTTTATTTCGAGAAAAATTTTTTCACGCTTGATGGATTGTGGATAATAGAAACTGAGAATGAATTAGATTGGGATACCGCATTAAAAGTTGATATAATCGTATGGCAGAGATTGTATCAAATAATATTCCGGAGAGTTAAAAAATACATAAAGATCAAAGAAAATTCAATCAAAGAGTTAATTGAACTTCTTAGTTTCATTTGGAGTTGTGAAGGGTATGAATATAAAATTGTCAAGCAGGAAGGTGATGAGGCTATTCTCCACATGACAATGTGTCCGTATAAGGCAGCAATGGATAGGAATCCAGAACGCCATGATAAAATAGAAGCTATTTGTAAAGACATGTGCATTCCTTTTTATGAACCTGCCATACACGACTTTAATCCCCGAATTAAGCTTGAAAGAAACAAGTTCTTGGGTCTTGGAGATGACGTGTGTGATTATCACTTTAAATTAGAGTAAATGTAATAGGAATATATTCTCAAAAAAAAAGAATAGAATGGATGAGAAAATGGAATTCAATGATGATATTATTGATAAAATAAAGCAAAAACCTTGGTTATTCTTCATTCTCACGTATGCTTGGACGTGGAGTTTCTGGATACCGCTTATTCTATTCGGGCAAAATGTCTTTTTGTTTCCTTATTTCTTGTTATTAGGTCTTGGAGGGCTCGGTCCACCCATATCAGCAATATTTCTCACGTATTTCAAGGAAGATAGGGAAATATGGCACGATTACTGGAAAAGGATTATTGATTTTAAACGGATTGGAGTGATTTGGTTAGCAGTCGCGCTTTTACTTCCTGCCGTACGCAGTGGCCTGGCCATGGCAACGGGAATTTTAATTAATGGAATCTTTCCTTCCTTTGATACTGCAATAGAATTTCTTTCAGACCCAAGAGGATTAGGCTTCTACTTAATTTTTACCTTAATCTATGGCCCCTTGCCTGAAGAAATTTCATGGCGAGGATATGCTCTTGACCGCTTACAAAAGAGGTGGAATGCCACGTATTCGAGCATAATATTAGGAATATTTTGGGGTCTCTGGCATTGGCCCATGTTTTTGATGGTTGGCACATATCAGAGTGGAGAGTTGACCATTGGTTCCATTCGATTTTGGTTAAATTTTGTTTTTGGAATAATAGCAGTGTCCATCGTGATGACCTGGATATATAATAACACTAATAGGAGCACGCTTTCAGCCATATTATCCCATTTCATGATGAATTTCACGGGTGAATTCCTAAATCTCATGGATATCCTGGAATACTATAAAGGTATTTGGACAATAATCATTGCTGTTTTAGTGGTAATAATATATGGTCCAAAAAAATTGGTGAGAAAATCCAAGGATGAACGAGTGAATCATGAAAAAGTTGAGAATTTTCCCAAATAGGTTCTTGAACTTCTTTACAAATCAAATTCAATGATTATCTTATTTTAACCTTCGATATAATTAGTTCTTGCTCATCTTCTGAAAGGTCATAAAGATTAAAAATCAAAGCATCAATTTCTCGTAGTTCTTTGGTAATATTTTCTTCTAGCTTACCTTTTGTTTCCCAGAATAAATTTAACACGTTATTGACTCTCGAAATAATTTTAGATTTGATTTGCATATCGGGTTTTACTATGGGAAGATGTCTAATCATGTACTGGTTTAAATTAATTGTAGTATCCTTTTGATTGTTAATACCATAAATGCAATAAAACTGAATTAAACTCGAATTTAAGACAGCATTTAAATATTTGAGCTCTTCGATCTCCTCATGCAATAATGAATAAATAGAGGAGGTAAAGCAGACAGGATCCTCCGTGTACACTGCTTCAGGAGTTATAGTATTGTGTTTGATCAATAATTTGGGATTTCGATAATATTCATACTTTGAACCTTTTAATATTTCAGAATCAATTTCTTCAATATTTAGCGATTTATTTCGTTTCATGTAATAAGGAGAGAGATCATTTCTCGCTTTCAAATATATACACGTGCCTTTGGTATTATCCATGACAAGTCTTTTCACTTTTTTTAATCCTAAATCTTCCTCTCCCCTGATCATTTTTGGAAAGTCTACTATGTTTAAATAATTTAAATCTCCCACAATTTCAATTTTTTCAATTATTTTTAATATCTTAGATGAGGATTTAATGCGAATTCGGTTTAAATTAAATGTATTAGCATGGCAAAAGGGACATTCTTCTTCATGCGTGTATGGATAGATTTTTTTTGATTTAGCACTCAAGGGGCATTTAATGTTTAAGCATATCTTAAGGGAATCAACTTTCTGCTCTTTATAGGTCATAATATAATGATCGGGGTAATCATAAATTTCCAGATCAGAACTTTTTCCATTTTTTTTTTCATAAAGAATAATTTGTACCTCATTCGTGGCTTTTTTAAACATGTTGGGGCCAATATCATAAATTTTTAGTAGGTTCACATTTGAGAGAAAGCTTTCGCGCAGTTTTACATAACCTTGTCTAAGAAGAAAGCTTTTTGGAATTAAAAAACCAAGGATGCCATCACTCCATTCAATTGCTTTCATTAAAAAAGTACAATAAATGTCTTTAAAGAAAATCCTTTTTTTCTTTAAAATAGCCTTCTCTTCAGGATTTAAGATATTTCCATAAGGGGGATTGGTTATAATGAGATCGTGGTTAAGCTGATTATCCAGAAAAATACTATTTTCAACCTTTAAGTTTGATTCAAGAATGGGCAGAATATCTGAAAAATTATTTAACTTCTCTTTAAATATCCAGTTAAATAGATTTAATGTGCACAAGCGAATCGCGTTGGTATTTATATCCGATCCATGAAGATTTTTTAAAATACTCATTTTCAGAGTTAAATCCGAAGAGCTTGGAGATAATGATTTGACAAGATTATAAATAGCATCAGCAGCACTTACCAAAAACTTTCCTGACCCGCAAGCAGGATCATAAACAGTAACATTCATCAAAATCTCATGAATTTCTTTTTTTAAAGGAGGATCGAGATTGAAAATCTCTTTTAAAGAATTTATTGGAAAATTATCAAATTTTTTATTAATATACAGGAGTAAAGCTTCAGAAATAATGAAATCCGAAATATCTCGACTCGTATAATAGACACCTTCATTTTTTCGTTCTTGATAATTATCCAAAAATGATTCTTCAGCAACATTGATTTGTGCTAAGCAGTTCATGATTTGACTAAGATTATCTGTTTTTATACCGTTTTTAAATCTAGCAAAGACTTCTTTAACATTAGCCCAATCTTCTGAAGTTTTCATTTTTTTACCATGGTGCAATGCTGAGCAAAATTAATAAAAATTGTATATAATATAGATTCTGAGCTTTTATTGATTGAGATCTTTTAAAGAATATTCTTCATGTTTTTAAAGGTGAATTCACTTTATTATATTGAAAATGACGAAGAAAGCAAATGAAAAGGAAGATGATGATGGAATTTCTCCAATCAATTCAATCATTAAAAAAATGAAAAAAGAATATGATAAAGACCCAAAAGATTGGAGGGTCATAGGGTCGAAAGATGATCAAGGAAATAATGATACGTTCATCACTAAAGAACCAAATGCATTTTGGTTGAAGTCAAAACAATTAAGTCCTTTTTCTGCTTTATCAATGGGAACTCAAATAAAGAATATTGATAAAGATATCGATGAAGAAGTAGGAAAAAAAATGGCACCAAATGACATGCTCAGATTGTTTGGAATGGTGGTGCCCGTTAAACAAAACCAGAATATAGTGGCTGCAGGAATTGAAAAATATTCTCAGCAACATGGAGAATATTTAAAAAAAATTATAAACGAAAGAGATTCGAATCTAGGTTTTCAACTAGCAAGAAAAATTGATATTGAGTTCAGAAAGAAACATCCCCAAAGAAGTGGATTATATCTCTAATTTAAACTTTTTCCTTCAAAATTCCTAGACCAGATTTATCCTTAACAATTGGAAGATTTTTAGAATACTCGCTAGAGTTATTTATCAGCTCTGAAATAAGAGCTTTGATTTTATCTGGGCCTGATTTTGATTCTATAGACTTTGCAAATTCCTTTATATTATTTACATTCAAATCTTCTACATAAAACGCGAGCCCTTTTGATACCTCTTCTAGGAGGAATTGATATGACAAATCAGCATTTCTTTCTGTCTTGAGTAGTGGTTCCTCAGGTTCCTCAAAAGTATAGGAGACCTCTGTCCATCGAGACCCTTCAGCATTAGCAGGGATCATTCCAAATATATAATCCTTAGTATAAGCCCAGAAAGGAGGAAAATTCGCATTATCAAACGATGAATCTACAATAGTTTTAAATTCTTCAGCCATATAATATTATAATATTAGACATTTAAAAAATTTTCAAATATTAAGAGCGAGAACTATTTACCTTCTAAGATTGAAATAAATATTTTAAAGAGGGAAAGTACTAATGCGTGATTTAGATCTTAAAAAATTGATTTCGGAAATCCAAACATGGATCAAAAATTATATTTTTGAGGCAGGTGCTAAGGGCGTTGTGGTGGGATTGAGTGGAGGGATAGATAGCGCCGTCACTACTTCATTATGCGTGAATGCCTTAGGAAAAGAGAATATTTTAGGTTTAGGTTTGCCAATTGAGTCACTTCCCCAAGATCTTAGTGATGCTGAATTGGTAGCTAAGAATTTAGACATCTCATTATTAGTATTAGATTTAACTTCCGTTTATAAAGAACTATTAAAGTTACTCCCGAGCGAAACAAAATCAAATGAGATGGCTATCTCCAATATCAAGCCACGACTAAGGATGACCACGTTATATTCTATTGGTCAGTCAAAAGGGTATCTTGTTGGAGGTACAGGGAATCGATCCGAAATAGCTATTGGATATTTTACAAAATATGGAGATGGGGGGGTTGATTTTGAGCCTATAGGAGCGCTCTATAAAGGTGAGGTAAGAAAAATAGCTAAATTACTTAATGTACCTGAAAGAATAATCAAGAAACCACCATCAGCGGGATTATGGGAAGGGCAAACAGATGAGGATGAAATTGGCATGAGTTATGATGTTCTTGACGAAATTCTCTATAGATTAGACCATGATTTAAATTTAAAAGGATTAGATAAGAAAGATATTGAGAAAGTTAGAAGAATGATAAAAAAAACGGAACATAAAAAAAACTTGCCCCCTTGTTTCAAAGTCAATCAAAATTAGAGAACTTTTCTATAAATTTGAAATAATTTTTCGAATAGTGGTTATTCTCGAGCTTATCTCATCCAATCGATTTTTAAGTTCCTCACTTTTTGTAGTAAATTCATACTCATCAATCTGTCCGCCTGCATAGACGTTGGAAATATCTTTATAACTTTTCTCTAGGGAGTATCTTCTTCCTTCAAGCGCGATTAATTCTTGATAGAGAGAATCCTTATCTGAAGGAAGTTCTTTTTCGGAAGTTGCCATGGGAGTTTCTTTACTTATTGGAGGACTAAAAACTTGAAGTTCACTCGGGATTTTTTGCTCCTTCATGTCTTCCTTCTTTTTAGAAACTTCCACTGCAGGTTCTTTTTTTGAGAAAGGCGAACCGCTGTCAGATTTACTGCCAACTGAAGAAAACACATTGAATAAATCTGTTCCAGAAGATTTTATTTCGTCTGTATCTATCTCTTCTATATGAATGGGACTAATTTTAATTTTCTCGTTTATAGTGGGTTGTAAAATAGGCGTTTCCGAGTTTTTTGGCTTTTCTTTTGGTATTGGCGTTAACATGGGTTCTTCTGGTATTTTCTCGGTTTTTTTTGGTGTTTTAACTGGTTCTTTTGCTTCTTCTATTTCTTTCTTCAATTCTTGAGGTTTCTCTGAAGGCAATGGCGTTAATTCTTCCGCCTCCTTTTTAGGTTCTAATTCTTTAGGTTTTTTTACAGGTAAAGGTGATAATTTAATCTCTTCTTCTTTTTCTGGTTCTTTTTCTTCGAATGGAATCTCTGGAGATTTAAATGGTATTTCTGGTTCAGGAGCAGAGCTTGGCATCTCTTCCACTAAAGGAGATAATTTTGGCTTGTCTGTTTCTTCAACAGGTCTCTCGATTTCTTCTAATTTTTCAGTAGAAATTTCAGGTTTTATAAGCTCCTGAGTCTCTTTTTCAGGGTAAATTTCAGGTTCTGCTTGTTCTGGAGGCTCATTTTCAGTCTCTTCTTTAATTTCCTCTTCAATTGATTTTATTAATTTTGAAGCTGATATCTTGAGCCTTGGAGTCTCAACCTCATGCTTTGCAGGAGTTGTCACATGTAATGGTTTTTTGGGTTTAACCATTGAAGGAATCTTAATTTCTGGAGGAGCTAATTTCACTTCTTTCTTCGGAGTGATCTTTTTAACCACTCTTTTTTCCGATAGATCTTTAATTTTGCCTTCTTTTTTGTCTAATTCAGCCTTGAGTTCTGCAATGGTTCCTTTCAAATTATCTATTTCTCCTTTAAACTGTTCAGTTACTTGCGACACAATTTTAGAAATATCAACTTGTGGGATTTCTGCTCTCGAAGTAATTTCCTCTTTAAGTGATTCCTCCTTGATTGTCTTAGTTTCAACTTTGGGGGTAATTTTGTCTTTTTCTGAGATCTTTAGGAATTTTTCAATTACTTTTGGTAGATTTTCAGTTTCTTTAAACCACAGCTCCAAAGTGTCCCATTCATTCAATTCATTTATGATATTTTCAATTAAGTCATTTTGCCGGGGTAACAGGCTTAGATCCTTGAACTCAGTAAATATTTCGAGTAATTTTTCCCTAGCTTCGATCTCTTCATCTGGAGTTGGTTCTTGATCAGTTAGATGCAAGTATATTGTTCTAATTTCTTGGATCATTTCTTCCTTACTCATTTAACCACTCCATATTTTACTCGTTTTCTAAAGAATAAATATTCCTCTAACATATAAGAAAATTTTCAATAATATATTTTTTTGTAATATGTGGATTTATTACTTAAACCTTGGTATTCTTTAGCTTATATAAATTGTTAAAACACCTAAAAAACTATTCTTAGCCCGTCTAATCTAAATCGAAGGAATGTTAATGGGTTAAGAATTAAAAAAGATCTCTAAAATTTTCAAATTAATATTAGAAAAGTTTTAAGAATTCGAAAATAATTCAGGTTGAGTTGGATTGATTATTTGACAGGTTTAGAAGAGTTTTATAATTATACTCTCCTGCCACGATGACCACCCTTACGCCTACAGTGATCATGGCTTTTTGGGGTGACTTCTTCAATTCTTCCTATTTGAAGACCTGATCTGGCTAATGCCCGTATGCAGGCTTGTGCTCCTGGTCCAGGTGTTTGTGCTTTATTTCCCCCTGGAGCTCTTACTTTAATATGAACCCCCGTAATTCCCTTATCTTTTAAATCATTAGCCACCCGAAACCCGCATTGCATGGCGGCATATGGGCTACTTTCATCCCTATCGGCTTTGGTAACCATTCCACCAGAGCACGTAGCAAGAGTTTCACCACCAGATAGATCTGTGGCTGTTACTATCGTGTTATTATACGAGCTAAAGATATGGACGAGTGCAAATTTCAATTTAGTTCTGCTCATTATTATTTTCCTCATTTATTTATTAACTTGTAGTCGAAAAAGGACTTGAAGGAGCAAAAGAAATTAAATCTTCTTCTTCTTTTTTGACCATGTAAGAAGGTGAGTTGATTCGTTTATTTCCGACTTGAATATGGTTATGTACTATTTTTTGTCTAGCTTCATAGACCGTCGTTGCCAGACCTTTCTCATAAACTAAAGTTTGTAATCTTCTTTTCAACACATCCTCTACGGTGAGAAGTAATACGTCGTCAAATTCTGCTTCGGGACCTAGAACACCTAAACGCTGTAATTTTGCTATTAATGATTGTTGAACCTCAGCAGCTGTTTCTTTGGATAACGCTCTCGATTGTCTAGCAATGTTTCTCCATTTACCTAATAAACTTCGAGATTTCCAAAATTCTCTTTTATTTCTTAAACCATACTTGCCAAGAAATTCCAGCTCTTCCATAATCCTGTCCTTTTGATAAGGATGGGCTGGCTTTTTGAATTTCTTTTTTAAACGTCGCGGATCTCCCAATTAGATTACCCCTTTTTCTCTTTCATTAGTTGTTTCTTTAATTTCTTTCTTACAACTCCAACAACCAAGCCATGTCTTCCTGTACTTTTAGTTCTCTGACCTCTGACTTTTAAGTGGAGATGGTGTCGAATTCCTTTATAAGATTTGATTCTCTTCATGCGATCAATGTCCCGTTTAACAGTAATCTCCAGTTGGTTTCCCAGGATATGCTTGTCTTCTCCTGTTCGCAAGTCTTTTTTGCGATTTACCATCCAATGTGGCATGCCATTTTCAATGGGATTTAATATTATTTCTTCAAGCCTATTAAGATCCTTTTCGGGAAGAGCGCCAATTCGCATGTCGGGGCTAATTTCAGCAATATTGATTACCGCTTGTGCAAATCTAAGACCTATCCCAGTAATTTGGGTTAATCCATAAGTTACTCTGGCATTTCCATCTACACGGGATCTCAATTTTCTGAAAAACACTTGTTCACGGAAATTTTTGGGTCGAATCGGTGTGCTCATGCTAGTTCATTTATATAATTATTAGTTTGTTTATTTATTAGAAGAACTAATACAGAATTTAATATTAATTTTTTGATTTTACTACATATTTGGGAGTAATTAGCTAAAAGTAGGTTGTGGTTTTTGCTAATTTTAAAAGATCTAGTCAATGAAATCATGAGAAATAGAAATACTCTCAATAATTAGGAACTCGTTCATATTGTTTTAACTTCATTTCAACATGCTTGTGGCACTTATTTTTTTTTGAACCTGCTATTTTTAGCAGCAGGGGTAAGCCAGGCTTTACGTCTTCAATTGCTTTTGACTCAATTAAGTCATTATCTAATAATTCCTTGTATAATTTTTCTCCTTTATCAGTTCTTATTATGACAGTGTTCCATCCCGAAGGAGAGCCAATCGATCCGATTGAAATGTCTGCAGATTCAGAAGTTAAATCATAGCATACTTCACAATCCTCTCGAGCTAGGTGAGTGACCTCTTTTATGGGAACTGCATGTTCCTCACCAGACTTGGTATAAACAAAAAATTTACCCTTGTTAATATCCATCTTTATGGCATCATTAATATTCACGTTCATTATTTCGCATATTTTTAGGAGTGATTCATAAGAAAAGGATTCCATGCAAAATATACCGATTCGGTAAATTACTTTATCTAAGGATGGAATTCCAATATTATAAATTTCTGATTTTAGTAATGCTTGCATCATGCAAGGAACTCCTACGATGGCGATCTTATTAACTTTGTTGTTGATTTCATTCAGTTTTCTTAACGTTGGATTATTTACATATTTAGTTCCAGTGGTTTCCAATAATTCATCCTTATTAGTAATGAGCATTGGTTCGGGTCTCCAATATGTTCTACTCATTTTAGCTCCTATAGCAAGATCTATTTCATTTTTATCTAAAAGATAATAAAGGCAGGTACTAGACACGCCTCCATCTTGACATGTTTCAGATATTTCTTTGATCTTTGTTCTAGCTGAATATATTGATTTATAATAACCAATCTTGCTATATTCTTTTATTTTTGATTCAGAATCTTGGGAAAGATTGATTAACCCTTCGGGTAAGTAACTTCTTGGGCACACAAAATAACATAAGCCACATTTTATGCATTTTTCCTCATCTATTTTACCAAAACCATTATAAATTTCAAGACAATTTACGGGACAAATTCCAGCACACATTCCGCATCCTGAACAGATTTTTGCATCAAATATGACTTTAACAGGCTCATAAATAGGCTTAATTTTAAACGGATCTTTATTTAATACGGTAATTTTCAAATCTTTAAATATTGATTGTTCTGCGGTTTCAGGATCTCCGTTTAAGGATTCGTGAATTTCTTCTAATTCGATAAGATTCTCATAATTTAATAGATTTAGCAGACTAAGAGCCTTCTTAATACCCATGGAAGATTCTTGAGAAAATTTCTTCAATGTATCATAAGAACAATTACCTTGGGATTTAAGGAAATTAAAAAGAGAATACTTTAGGTGCTCTTCTTTGCACATCATTAATAAAATATGATGATACTGCTGTTCATCATATAAACCTGTCTCAATAATTTCTTCTTGAGCATCTATCAATGCTCTCACTCTATAAGAATCTAAAGCATCTGCTAAATTTTTTAAAAAATCCCAAGTTATTTCTTTTTCCTTATTCATTTCTCACAAACCTTATAGATATTAACTAACATTATATTAAGAGTTTTTATTTCCGAAAGCCCATGCTGTGGGATGGTCACTTCTCAACTAAAGTTTATTTGAAAAGATCATTCTCTTTTCGGATTAATTTTTTTTTCGGTAGAGGAGGTAAAGCTTCGATCTTTTTCGTGATATCTTCTACTGAGTGAATGAAATTATCAACTTCAGCAGCAGCACAGAAGTACTGTTGAATGCGATCTTCAGAAATTCCCACATGATTAAATAAAACTTTAAGGAATTTCACGTGTTTATTCGTGTTAATATTAGCATCGCCATAGTCACATTCTCCCGGATGACAAGAAATTATCGCAACGCCATCTGCTCCGTTCAAAAAGCATTCCATGATTAAATGAATTCCTACTCTTCCGGTACATCTCACGCGAATCATGTGAAACTTTGTAGAATACGATTTTCTCGTGGTTCCCGTTAAATCGGCAACCGAATATCCTCATTTTTCACATCCAAAGGCAATTATTCGCCTTTCATATTTTTTATCTTGTTCGTTCATGCTTCCAAACCTCTAAAGTTTTTATTTGTCAATTATTTCAGCTGTTTCTCCACCATATTCTATCGGGATATCGATCGCTCCGATACCCTTGATTTCTTCTTCAAATTGTCGATTTCGGTAATATTTAAGATCTATCGCTCGTGCCGGGCAGGAAGTAACGCAGGCTCCACAACCTTTACATTTTAAATCGTCTACTTGGGCGATGTTATCTTCGTTCACTGAGATGGCATTGAAATCACATACTTTCTCGCATCTATGACATCCCATGCAAAGATCTTCATCCACTTCTGCGATGATTAGTTCTTGTCTTAATATATCTTTTGCTAAGAGCGTGGCCGCTTTACTAGCAGCACCTAGTGCAGAAGCAACTGAATATGGGATGTTTTTAGGACCAGCCGCACATCCGCAAATATATATCCCCAAGTTTTTCGTTTCTACTGGTTTTAAACACCCATGGACCTCTGAAAGAAACCCATTTGGCCCCACGCTTAATCCCATGATTTCAGTGATTTCTCTAGTTCCTTTTGAAGGTACTATCCCTGTTGATAAAACTACCAAATCAAAATCCATGCTCGTGACTTCATTTTCTAAAGTGGTATCAAAAAATAACTTCATCGTGCCATCTTGATTCAGTTTAATATCTCCAGGTTTTCCTTTAACAAAATTTATGTTTTGTTCTCTAATTTTTCGATAATATTCTTCATTTCCTTTGTCCCACGTTCTTATGTCTATATAAAACATCGTTATTTCCATATCTGGATATTCTTGCTTTAATAACTGCGAATTTTTTAATGAGACGTTACAACATACCGCTGAACAATAAGGATTTGCCCTTAAAGACCTTGAACCAACGCACTGTATCATGGCGACATTTTTAGGCGTTGTTCCATCCGAAATTCTATAAAGATGGCCCCCTGTTGGACCGATAGGGCTTAACATCCTTTCAAGTTCAATTTGGGTTATCACATCAGGATAAATTCCATATTTGTATTCATTAGTTTCCATTATCGGATATTCATCCCAACCTGTTGCGACAATTATCGCTCCTACCTTGATATCCAGTAGATCGGGTTCTTGATTAAAATCAATTGCTTCAGCAGGGCACGTTCTTTCACAGCTTCTGCAGTCAATGCATATTTCCTTGTCAATTACAGCATATTTGGGAACTGCTTGCGGAAAGGGAATGTATATCGCTCCTCGTTCTCCTATTCCTCGATCAAATTCATTTGGCACGGAAATTGGGCATTTAGTAGTGCATAATCCGCATCCGGTACACTTTTTTTCATCAACGAATCTCGGATTTTTTCGAATCTTCACATGATATTCACCGGTAATGCCTTTTACCTCAAGGATATCGCTATAGGTTAACAATTCAATATTAGGATGCTTTGAAGCATTTACCATAATTGGTGCAAGGACTCATATTCCACAGTCATCGGTGGGAAATATCCTGTCAAGCTGAGCCATTTTTCCTCCTATCGTGGGTTCTTTTTCAACTAAATATACCTGCATGCCTTCACTTGCCAGATCTAATGCAGCATTCATTCCTGCAATACCCGCACCAATCACTAATGCAGATTTAGTAATGGGAATTTCTTTACGAGGTATGTCTTCTAATTCTCTTGCCCTGTTAATCCCCCCAAGTATCAGTCTTTTAGCCTTCTCAGTCGCCATTACCTTATCATCTTGATGCACGAATGAACAATGCTCCCGTAAATTGACCATTTCGAAGTAATAAGGGCTTAAACCGGCTTCCATTAATACTGCTCTATATGTAGGTTCATGTATCTTAGGAGTACATGCAGCAACCACGATTCTATTCAAGTCCAATTCAATAATATCATTCTTAATAATTTGTTGTCCCGGATCACTACAAGTGAAATTGTTCACCCGAGCAACAACTACGTTAGGCAATGGTTCCACAAAATCTCGTACGGCATCGCAATCCACGTGTGCTCCGATATTCACTCCTCATCTACAGACATAAACTCCAATTCTAAGTTCACTTTTGGTCTGACTGTTTTCAGACATTTCATTTCCCCTTTTAAAAAATCACCATAAAGGATCTTTTCGTTTTAATTTTGTATTTGTAATTTTAAGTGTTGAAATAAATCAATTTGATTTAGGAAATAATTGAAAAAATTTATTTTTTCTGTTTAAATTTTATAATGCACATGTGATTTATCATGCATTAGAAATTAAGGTGGATCCATGAAAGGAAATCATATTAAATGATTCCAACAAGAAATTAACATGATCGTTAAAATTAAAGATGTTCACTCGATATTCTCGATAAATTTTTTATGGAAAAATCATTTTTTTTAGATATGTCTGAGATAGAGAGAAGAGAAAGCCTCGCTAAAGAGATCATGGAAGAGGAAAACCTAAAAGGCAAGGCAGTACTGACTAAATTGAATGAAATAGTCGAAGCTATAGGAGATGATAAAGAGGCCATAAAAGAAGCTTATTCTGCATTTAAAGAAAAAGAAGATTATGCGAATAGCATCATGAGTGAATTAGATATCAAGGGTAAGGCGACAAGAATCAAGGTCATGAGAATCATGGACACCGTGGGAAGGGATAAACAAAAGATAAAGAATCGCCTTTTGAGATCCACAATTGCATCTCGGATAGAACATGATTAAAGATATTATTTTAGTTCTACTTTTAAAATTAGTAATAAAATAAATTAGGAATCGTTTACAATAAGATAGTAATTAATCATTATTTCAAAAAATAGGTACTGATATTGCTTGATATAGAACTTTTCAGAAATAATCTTGACAAAATCATTGAATCAGAAAAAAGAAGATTCAAAGATATAAGTAGAGCAGAGAAAGTGTTAGCAAATGATATAAAGTGGAGAGATATAGTTACAAACTTACAAGAATTAAGAAAAGAGCGTAATGAAATATCTCATAAAATTGCTGAATATAAAAAAAACCAACAAGACAAAGAGGCACAGGAAGCCATAAAAAAATCTGCAGAAATAAAAGTACAAATTGAAGAACTTGAAAAGAAGCAGGAAGAATATTTTGAACAAAGAGAAAAATATAGATACATGGTTGGCAACATTTTACACGATACAGTTCCCCTAGCAGAAACAGAAGAAGGAAATGAGGTCGTGAGAGTAGTGGGTGATATTCCAAAATTTGATTTTACACCACTCTCGCATGTAGAATTAATTGAAAAAATCGATGGAGCTGATACGAAAAAAGCTTCAGAAATAGTCGGGTCAAGATTTTATTATTTGAAAGGAGATATTGTTATCCTTAATTTAGCATTAATGAAGTTTGCTTTAGATTTTCTGCAGAGTAAGGGATTCATCCCCATGTGGACACCTTTTTTCATAAAATATGATATAATCAAAGCTGCGGCAGAATTAGCTGACTTTGATGAACAATTATATAAAATACAAGATGAGGATCTCTACATGATCGCAACCTCAGAGCAAACTTTAGCAGCATTTCATTATGATGAGATTATCGATCCCGAGAGGTTACCCTTAAAATATGCAGGAGTATCATCTTGTTTTAGAAGAGAAGCGGGTTCGCATGGAAAAGATACACTAGGTATTTTTCGAATCCATCAATTCGAGAAGGTTGAACAGTACGTTTTCTGTGAACCTGAGGATTCTTGGGATTTTCATGAGGAATTAATCAAGAATGCTGAAGTATTATATAAGCGATTGGAACTTCCATATAGAATAGTTAATATAGCATCCGGCGATTTAAATGATAATGCAGCTAAGAAATATGATTTAGAGGCATGGTTTCCAGCATCTAAGGTATATAGAGAATTAGTATCTTGTAGTAATTGTACTGATTATCAAGCAAGAAAATTAAAAATAAGAATGGGAAAAGTGGGCTCGAAAGAGGAAAAACAGATTTTACACACGTTAAATAGTACGGCCATAGCGACAGAAAGGACTATTTGTTGTATTTTAGAAAACTATCAAAATGAGGATCATTCTATCAGTGTTCCAAAAGTTCTTCAAGAATATGTGGGGAAAAAAGTTATTAAATCTATAAAATAAAATTTAATAAGAATAAAAATGGTAGAAGTTGATCTAGAGGAATTCGAGGAATTCTACAGGGAACGATTGAATGATCAATATTATAAGATTAAAAAAGCAGTAAGTAAAATACTTTCAGACATTCAAGACGGTCTCATTGATATAAAGATATGCATGGATCATTTTCAAGAATCCGCAACCCAGAAAGTGGATGAGAAATCGCTTAGATCCTTGAAATTATTTTACGACAGGATAAAAAATTCTATTGATGAGATTGAAATCCCGGAAGATGATCATACAACCTATGAAAATCTTAATAGATTATTAAATTCAATTAAAAAGCTTTTCACGACTATTAATGAAATTGCCAGAAAATCCCTTCCAAAATTTCAAAAACAGGTACAATCCGAAATTAAGGAATTGAATTATGTCACGCGTAAGCTTGGTAAAAAACAAGCGATATTGGATCGCTTTTTAAGAAAAAAATATGGTGAAGTAAAGAGTTCTGAGGATTTGCTTAAAAAATTACCTAAATTTTTTAGTTTAAGAACTAATATTGAAAATGCCAAGACAGATCTGGATAATTTTGAAAAAGAAATAAATGAAAAAGAGAGTTTACTTGAAAATCTAAATTCTGAATTACTCAAACTTGAAAAAAGTGATTTATTTAAAGAACTCGATTCAAAAAAAGATGAATTGTTCCAATTACGGCTTAAAATAAATGACCAATTAGGCTTTAAAAAAGCTTTAAAAAAATTAAAATTTGGTTTAGAAAAGGAGTCCCTTCATATATCAAACTTAGATTTAAATTACTTACGAGATATTTTAAAAAACCCAATTTCCACCTTAAGAAAAGAGGAGCCGCATCTTCCAAAACTCACGAGCATTCTAGTTCAACTACGTCATACTTTAGAAGAAAATAAACTTAACTTAAAATCTGAAACGAAGGAAAAAACCATCGAACAAATAAATATCATTTTTGATGAGAAGAAACTTCATGATGATATTGAAAAATTGAACCAATTGAGAAATAACATCAAAGAGATTGAAAACAAAATCAAGAAAGCCGGATTGGCCGAAAAGTTAGAGGATGTAAAGAATCAAATTTCCCTCAATACTGTCAAGTTGGAACATGTTCAAGCAGATTATGATAGAAGGAATAAAGATTATTTACGATACTTGGCAACCTTAAAACAAGAGCGCGAGGATTTTCAAAAATCAATAGAACAGGTTATTGAAGAACCTCTTAAAATTAATATCTCCTTTGAATTTTAGAATTATCTTGAGGTAATCTTAAATTCACGATTATTATTCGCATTCTTCTTTTTGAGGGTTAATCTCAAATTTTTTTTTAAAAATTTATACGTTTCAGTATGCTTTAAGTTCAATACTTTCAGATATTGATAGGCTAATAATAAATCATGTTTAATGTCAATGTCAAATCCAGCTCTAAAAGAATCATAAATCGCTATATTTTTTAATCCGCGCTCTTGAGCATCTTTTAATGATGCCACAAATGAAGGAACAAGAGAATCTGAGAAATGAGTTCTGATGATATTGGGGGGATTTCTGCCAAAGACCGAGATTCCTCCTGAATGTATGGCTGGACAAATGACCAATTGATTTTTTTTCACGAGTGCATTGATTTCATAAAAATTTTTAGTTGAAATTAAAATCGTATCTAAAAATGTAAAAACGGTTTGTTGAGCATTATGGGTTTCAATAGCAATATTGTTTAGATCATCGATAACTGCATCAAATGATTTTCTCGGTGATGTTAATTCTTCTCTGATCCCAATTAATCCATAATTAATCGCTAAGTCTAAAATTTCAGAACCATGACAATATACTATTTTTTCTTCATAACAGCTCACGGTCGATAATTTTTTTCCTAAATCTTTAAACATTGCAATTGTTAATTCCTTGAGTTGTTCTTTTGAAAAACAATCTCGGAGGCGTGATTTAGTTCTTGACAAAGGAGCTACTGGGATCAGTAAAAAACTCATTTCAGATTGATAGATTTTATTCTTTTAATTTCAATGTTAAATTTTAAATGTAAAAGTTAAAAATAAAAATTAAAATTTATTTAAGGCTTCATGTTGTTTAAAATTTGGATTGATAATAATTCAAAGGCAAGTTCCACATTTTTATTATCCTTTGCGGAAGTTTCAATGTATTCAACCCCACTATCTTCTGCCTTGCGCTTGCCTTCTTCAAAAGATACTTTTCTTTTATTTTCTAAATCCACTTTATTTCCAATGATGATAAATGGTACATTTCCACTTAAATCCTTTAATTTTGTAATCCAAAACTCTAAATTATTGAAAGTTTCTTCATTAGTGACATCAAAAACAACAATAGCACCAACAGCTTGCACAAAATAATATTCAGTGACAAAAAGTTTATCGGATTGCCCTCCTATATCCCACCAGTAGATCCGAAAACCACCTTCTTTGAGCTTTTCTTTAATATTTCCTTCAGATTTTATCTTTTCGATGATGTGAGTTAAATCTACTTCCTTGATATAAAAATTCGCACCCACTGTTTGTTTATAGTTTTCGAAGAACTTTCCATCCACATATTGCGTCAAAAGACTAGTTTTTCCTACCCCTGGATTTCCAAGCATTAATGCTTTTCCCCTATAACTCATATTTTTCCCATCCTTAATAATATCAATTTTATCTTTATT
>SDNN01000042.1 GCA_004524425.1 Promethearchaeota archaeon | reverse complement strand
TTTTTTTTTAGTTATTATCAAGAAAACCACCGAAAAGATGAGATAGTAAAAAATGATACCATAGAAATGGAGTGAAAACCAATAATTTATGAAAGCTAATGATTTATAATTTTATAATATGAGGTGAAATAGAGTTGTTAAATCTGGTTGGAATGGGGGGAACTTTCGATCACTTACATGAAGGTCATAAACTTTTAATTAAAACTGCTTTATCCATATCTCATCAAGTTGTTATTGGATTAACTGGAGAGAAGATGCTTAAAAAGAAAAAACACGCATCAAAAATCGAATCTTATGAAACCAGAAAAAGAAACCTCGAAAAATTCATTAGTAACGTGGCTGATAAAAACCGGGTAAAAATCATCGAGCTAAATGATCCATATGGACCTCCAATCAAAGAACCAGAATATGAAGGATTAATAGTTAGTCAGGAAACCTATCAAAGTGCTTTGAGATTAAATGAATCAAGACAATCAAACAATCTTAAACCTCTTATTATCATAGTAATTCCAATGATCAAGGGAGAAGATAATCAGAGATATAGCTCTACGGCGATAAGAGCAAAATTGAAATAAAATTTCGGTTAATATTAAATAAATTTCCTTACTTCCAATTTTTTATACTTTTCATACTCTATGTTATTAGATTCCCTGCGGGTTTAGAGCATTTTACTCGAAAAACAGGAAAAGATGTAGATGAAATTGTATTTTATTAATTATGCTGTAACTAAAGTAGGCCATTGGATAACTCCAAAGATTCCCAAAAAAAATTTAAATTATTAGTCTTAGTATCACTTACGATTATAGGAGTATTGTTAATTATAAACGCGATGATAGTATTTTTTAATCAATCCATCTAATGGTTTACGAAATTGATCTTCTATTTTCCGTAGTTTTTTAAAAATCCTAATTTAACAAATCCGTAAGCAAAAATCTTTATTCAATCATTAGCTTTAATCCTTTTAATTGTATTTAGCTATTGAGATAGATATTTAAATGATATTTCTTTTCTAAAATTGATTAATAATTATTTAATTTAGGGGTTTATATTATGGGAAATAAAAACATTTTTAAATTAAGTTCAATATTAGCTGCAATCTTCTCTTTAGTCGGAGCAATTCTTTTACTAACTACTCCTTGGGCTTACTGGTGGTATAGTTATCGAAGTTATGGTTGGCTTTATAGAGGAAGTGGAGTCGTAACAGTAGGTTCAGGACCAGAAAGTGCGTTTATCGTATTGGCTGCTCTTTTTTTATTTATATGCTTCGTAATCTCAATTATAGCTTTTATACCTGGAAAAATGACGAGTAAAACGCCTATGATTGTAAGTCTTATTATAGCATTTATTGTTTTAATAATGTTTGTAATAGGAGCGGTAATAACTGCGTCAATTTATAACTCTCAGGGCGTAGGTTGGGAGTTTGGACCAGCTTTTTACGGAGGAATATCCTGTACTTTACTAACTGTTCTATTTTCATTGATTATGATCTTTACTTGGGAGAAATAAATATTTAAAGACAGTATATATAAAAATCTAATAACATTTCTTTTTTTTTTTATTTATTTATGTGCTATAATTTACAATTAAATTATTTCTAATTTAAAATAACAAAACCTACTTACTTATTGTTAAAAATTTTAAATTAAGGATATAAGGCCTTATTACTCCCTACTAAAAAATAGTACTATAAGTA
Source organism: Promethearchaeota archaeon (assembly GCA_004524425.1). Next base: position 16,177 of record SDNN01000042.1, on the reverse strand, counting down.
TTATCTCATAAATTCAATTTTAGCTTTGAATAACCTCTTTACTAAACGAATAATTCGTCTTTTAACATTTTTTTAGAATAATTATTAAAGTTTTAAATTCTCCATTCATACTTTTTATTTAATTACCTAAAACTGTTTACGATTGATTAACATGACTAAATACACTGGAGGAGAAATAATCTCAAAGTATTTAATAAAGGAAAAAGTTAAGTATGTTGTCGGCATTCCTGGACATGGATGTCTTGCCCTCGTGGATGCCTTCTATAGAGATCGAGATCAACTAACCCTTATTCAACCTAAGCAGGAAATGGCTGCGTGTCATCTTGCTGTAGGATATTACAGAATCACGGGCCAACCACTCTGCGTGTTCACTTCAATTGGTCCGGGAGCAATCAATACCGCCATTGGATTAGCAGATGCTTACGTTGATTCCATGCCTTTGCTCGCCATCACTGGAGATACCCACGTGCACATGAGGGGTAAAGGGGTCCTGCAAGAGATTGAACGTTCGAAAGATTCGGATATGCCTCGCATATTGGAACCCATTGTAAAGCGAAGCTGGCAAGTAAGTTCTGTAGAACAATTACCCACCATCATGCAGCGTGCGTTTAATCACATGATGACTGGACGGCGAGGCCCTGTTCATATTGATCTTCCCATGGATGTCCAAGCAGCTTCATTAGATACTAAAATACCTGAACCGTTAAAAAGAAGGTCACCAGGAAGAATTTTAGGCGATCCAGAATTAATTGAAGAAGCTGTCAATTTATTAAAGGATGCAAAGCGACCCGTCGTTTTTCTAGGAGGTGGAGTTATCACTGCTGATGCCACGGAAGAAATCAAGCAATTAGCAGAAAAACTTGGAGCCGCTATAGTGGTAACCATGATGGGGAAAGATGCATTTCCAAACGACCATCCACTTTATTGTTGGTCAGCCGGTTCAAAAGGGACTACTGTTGGGCTAAAAATGACGAGAAAAGCAGATGTCATTTTAGCGGTTGGCTGTCGATTTGCTGACGAGACTGCCTCTTCTTATAAAGAAGGGGTCAGCTTTTCAATTCCACCTTCAAAATTAATACAAATCGATATTGATCCTCACGAAATAGGAAAAAATTATCCAGTTACAGTTGGAATTTATGGGGATGCTAAAGCATGCGTGCGTCAGATGTTGGACAAATTAAATGAGCAAGGGTATTCTAAGGATTATAAGAATACAGAGTATTTTAAAAATATTCAAGAGGAGAAAAAAGAATGGTTCGAATTCCTTGATAAGAATAGAGACGATTCTAAAGTACCAGTAATGATCTCCACAGTATTGCAAGAAATTAGAAAGTTTTTTGAACGGGATGCCGTATTAGTAACTAGCTCCGGAAATATACAAGCTCAAATGCTGCAGGAATTAGAGTTTTACGAGCCTAAAACGTGTTTAACTGCAGGGGGATTCTCTACTATGGGTTATAGCGTACCTGCGGCAATAGGGGCAAAATTAGGGTCTATCGATATTGGAAAACCTGATCGTCAGGTTGCAGCACTCGTAGGAGACGGTGATTTTATGATGACCATATCTGAAATTTCAGTAGCAGTGCAACTCGGTTTGAGTAATATCTTCTTTATTGTAGTCAACAACCATGGATGGATCGCCATTAAAGACTTGCAACAGGCGGCATTTGGTGAAGAACGCGGTTATGGAACTGCTTTTGAAGATAAAAATGGTAATACCTATTCTCCTGATTTTGCTAAGATTGGTGAAGCATTTGGTTGTCATGCTGAGAAAATTTCAAAAAAAGAAGAAATTATTCCCGCTTTAGAACGAGCTGCTAAATCTGGAAAACCAGCTGTCATAGAAATTGAGGTTCAAAGATTATGGCCTTATACAGGATCACCTGCAGTGGGATGGTGGGATGTTCCCATACCAGAATACCTAAGAGAAAGAAGAAAGAAGTATGAAGAGGAAATGAGAGGAGAAAAATTATAATCCTTACTTCACTTTTAACCTTCTTTGAAAATTCGATAAAAAAAAGTAAATAATCGTAAATCAGAAAGATTATCTAAATTTTATTCCAATTAAAATTAGTTAATTTATCCAAATCCTTATTTATCTGGAGAATTTGGTTTACAATCTGTTTCAATTATTTTTATTTTAAAATTTAACGTTTTTCCCGCTAGAGGATGATTTAGGTCAATAATAACATCCTTTTCTTCAATAGCCTTTATTAAAGCAATCAAATTTCTCCCATTTTGATCTACCACTTGCACTGCCATGCCTGGTTTAGGATCCTGGTCTTTTGGAAATAGACTTTTTGGGAGTTTCCGGATTAATTCTTCTTGATAATCTCCATAAGCATCTTGAGGTTCAAGTTTAATGGTGAATTCTTCTCCGACTTTTTTTCCTACTACCGCTTCATCAAATCCTTTTATAATGCTTCCGTCTCCGACCTTAAACTTCAGTGGAATACCATTATTTCTCTCAGTACTGTCAAAAATAGTACCATCTTTCAAAAAACCTTCATATTCGACTTTTATGATTTCTCCTTTTTTTATAGCCATGATAAGTCACTTTTTTGAAAAAGTTAAAGGTTTAATTCTTAGAGTCATTAATACTTAGTTATTTATAGTTATTTGGTATTATTTTTCATTAAATTGCTAATTCCGCAATTCAATCATTTTTTTTAATTTCTAATATTTTATAACCTAATAAATTCAAATTTTTAAATCTAAATCATGTATATTGCAGAACTATTTAATTCCCATGATCTTTTTCAAAATTTTGGTGGGTGGTTTCGGGAAGTAAAAGCTTCATTTTTTTCAGAATTTATGAGAACTAAAGAAAAAGATCTTGCAAAAATATGGGAGAGATGGAAACAGAACGTGCAAATTTTTGAAATCCTCTTAGGATTCGCAACTTCAACAATCTTAACCTTAAATCAAATTAAATCATTAGAGCAGGGCTGTATTAAGCAATTTAAAAGTCTTGAAAATAAATTAGAGATTTATGAAAATAGAATTATCTTTTGGTCTCATAAACTAGTGAATCTTCTTTCCAAGATTCCTCCCACTATCAATAAACTCATCATAATGGAAGATCTTTTATTGCAGTTAATAAGTAAAAAAATCGGAAAACCATTACCGAAAAATTTTTACATACTGATAAAGAACGGACACATATCATATAAGTTTTTATCCGTAGAATTATGGAATATCCTTGAGCAATATTGGAATGAAACGGGAAAATATTTAAGATCATATAGAAATCTAGAATATTATTTATTCTCCCTTACCACTCATGCATATTTAGAAATCGAGCCAGATGAAAAGATAATTGTCTTGTTACCAGATAATCCAGAAATAGAAAATATCCGTCAATTTAGATATAACAAACAAATAGATGCTATTCGTTTTCTAGAAAAATCTTTTGATAAATTTCATGAATTAGTTGAAGAGATCTCCAATATATTTAATTACAATCCAACTCATGTTCTTCAAGGCTGGAGTTTCATTAGTTATGAATATTTACCCGCTAAACAAGGAACTGTAGCATTAATTGTCACAAATCCTGAAAAAAATAAAGCTGTTGAAGTCATCAACATAGCAGGAAAGCCCTATTTCAATAAATTAACCCTTAAGGAAAATGATGATTAAAAGTGGTTATTTTGGCCCTAAATCCTTGAACTTCTCTGAAGCCACTTCTCCTCCTATTCCCCAATGTGTTTTGGGAATTTCGTGTACAACTATTTCCACAGCATGTTGAGGAACTCCCACATCTACAAATGCTTGAGTTATTTTTTCGATTAAGACTTTCACCTTCTCTTCCTCAAAGCCTTTCCAAACATTAACGTGCACGATCGGCATGTTTTCTTAACACCAATTTATAATTAATATTATAAGATATTTAAAAATGATAATTTTCTTCGAAACATCATTATTCTGGAATTTAAAAGCTCATAATTGGTAATTAACTCCTGCTTCAAGCCCAGCTATGCGGAAAAGATCATCAACTGCAATCAAATCTTCTAATATTTCTCGTGTGAGGTGATTATAGAAAATTGGTTCTAAAAAATCTTCCTTATCAGTATATGGTCTTGATAATCTCTTTTGCAATGCCTTATCAGCCTTAATCAATGTTGCTAAAGAAGTATTGCTATAAATACGAAAATAGAAACTTATTCCCACGGTCTTGGGACGTGTTTTTCTGAAAAACTCCAACATATTTCTTGTAGATTCTATAGGCTCATGTGGATAACCTGTCAATAAGTCAATTGCTATATCAATTCCTTGTTTTTTGCTATAATCAATAATTTTAGCCAAATCATTCTGAGAATAATTATTTTGCTTTTGTATTCTTTTATCACTATCGACTGAGAGGGTAATTAAATATGCATTAGAGTCTTTTAATAGTTGAAAAAGTTGTTCATTATACGGAAATGGTTTCATATATAATGTCCATTTCATTGGTAGAGATTTTTGAGCTAATTGTTTGCAAAATTCAATGCTATATTTAAGATCCGAATTGAATTCACTATCACATAAGTGAAAATGAGTATAGCCTTGATTGACTAAACCTTCAATTTCCTTAATGATATTAGCTATTTTCTTTAATGTAACTTTAGTATTCGCTTCAATACAATAAGGACACTGATTTTGACATCCACTATGAGTTGTAAAACCTATAATTCCGTCTTTATCCATGTATTTTTGGTAATCTATTTCTTTTCCCCTTATGGGAAGAGCCGCAGTGTCTATACCATAATTCCAACCATTTATTATATTCCTTTTTAATTCATTTTTTTTCCATAAAACTAAAAATTTATGAAATGCGTTCTCTGCAGGGCCAATTATGCCATAATCTGCTTGAAAATATTCCAGGATTTCATTGGGCATGGCAGAAAAACCTGAACCGCCTAAAATAATAGGTATATTGTAATTCTTTATTTCTTCTATTAATTCTTTAAATTCTGATAAATAAAAATCGTTATTAAAATAAATACATGAATCAATATTTCGTATAGAGAGGCCGACTATGTCAAATTTATCTTTCATTAAGGTATAACGCAATTCCTCTATGGGAGAAGGATTAAAACATAAATCCAATAATACCACATCGTGTTCATATTTCTCCAATGATGTTGCCAAATATTCTAAACCTATCGGAATGACAGGTGGACTTTGCATCATGTTTGGGTTTACTAATAAGATTTTTAGACCCATTTTCTAAGAAAAATAATTGAAATATTAGTAGAAGTATTCTTAAAAATTATCAATGAAAAAGTAGAATTAAATATTTTCAATTAAATTTTATTAATCCAATCAATTTTAAAATGAATAGAAAAAAAAATTAAAAATTTATTATTTCCTTAATTCTGGATGTTTTTCTATTTCTTGTCTTACTTTTTGCAGTTTTTCACCATGTAGGTTATATGATTTGAGGAGAAGTATTGCTATTGTGAGAGCTATGGCGGGAAATATGAACATCAATGATTTCAAACCAAGAACAACTAAAGCTGGGTCTTCTGGTACTGGATTATATTCTTGTTCCCAACCCATGTTTCCGAACATCAATGCCACTGTTATGATTACCAATATGACTGCAGATCTCTGAATAAATAACATGACGCCATAGAAGCTAGCCCCTCTTCTAATTCCACATTTAAGCGCATCTTCATCGATGACATCAGAATGTAGGAGATCTATGTAAAACATTGAACCACCTATAGGAAAACCTACACATGCGGTAGTTATCATGAATAAGATTTGGTGCTCTTCACCGAACATTAAGAAATAAGGTATTAATATGACAATAAAGAGACTCAAATTCAAGATCATGGCATTTCTTATTCCTATTTTGAGTCCAATTTTTCTATGGATCGGGAAGGAAAGGGCAGCAACAACGAACGCTAACATTAAACTCAATCCTACTAACATGGCTCCTTTTGACACATTAAGAACATGTTCGGCATATATAGGCATTACTAATGGAAGGATTGTAAAGCAATACCAAACCATCGTATTTGCGAGTGTAAATTTTAAGAAAGTTTTATTTGACAAAGTCAATTTAAACGATTGAAAAATAGATGGCCTTTTATTAAAATCCTCAATTGTTTCTTCTTTTTCTTTAACACCCCATAAAGCAAAAGGAATAGCTGCTAAAAGAGTTATTATAGCTACTATAATGCCAGTTGTCAAGTATTCGCCCTTAATGCGAGGTATTGCTGCTTCATTGTCAGGAACAAGATCAGATATAACTAACGCAGGAATGAGTGAACCTAATATTAAGGCTAAAACAAATGTAAGGTTTCTGAAAATTTGGATGCTTGCTCTTTTTTTTTCAGTTGGAAATTGATCTGGAAAAATAGCGTTCATATTGACGTTAAACATGCTGTAGACAAATTCGAATGATATGATTACTATTAGAAAATAGACAAATTCAACAAGCTTGTCGCTAGTATCAAAGGGCACATAAAACAATAATATCATTAAAAATGATAATGGTATAATAGAAATGAGAATATAAAATCTTCTTTTACCCCATCTTTTCTTGTGTTTTGTCTTCTCCGATAATGCCCCTACAAGTGGATCGTTTACAGAATTCCATATGCCCCATATGATATATCCGGTCATGATTAAAACCAATGGCAATTTCACAACGGTGAAATAATAGGTGAAAACTAGGAATTGAAATAATTGATAGGTCAATTGATCTGGAATAGCTGAGATGCCAAATAAAAATTTTTCCTTAAATTTTAATGGTTTTTCGCTCATTTTACCTCATTTTTTTTATTTTTTGTTGAAATTTTTAATTGAAATCTAAAGTTTTTAATCATGTTAAATAAACTATTGAATGAAATCCAATATATAAATTGTGATACATTTTATTACAAAGTATTATTACTTCAAGTCTATCAATAAGAAGTTTTGATGAATAATTCGAAAACCTTTTGTTATTTCTCAGTTAATTTAAATTCTAATCTTATAGTTGTGTCAGAAATATTGCTAGATTCTTGAATTAAAATAGAACCGACCTGTGTAGCCAATAGATGTTCCAAAAATGACTTAAAGAATAGTGAAAAATTCTTATTGAGAGAGTGTATTCCATAAATAAGAATTTTATTATCAGCAATTTTCCGAAAATTTATTTTATCAAACCAGTTTGCTTCATTAGGTCCAATTCCTTCGGTAAATACAGTAAGCATTGAATTAAAATCTTTCTTCGCTTGGGTGTCAATTAAATGTATGTTGAATTCATTTATCCAAATTTCAGCAATATTCTTTCCTAGATTGATAATACCTTCTTCATCTGCGAAATTAAAAATGCCCTTTAAAAAGTCCTTACCTACAATCATGCTATCTGATTTTAGGAGAATTTTTTTAATATTAATCCATTCATTGAATGAATTCCTTAAGAGCTCACTTTTCTTAATATTATTCTCTTGCGAAATTTTACTTAATTTTTGATAAGTTTCCTCATCCATTCGAAGACTCATGATACGTGATTGTTTACTAGATTTTTTCTTATCAATATTCATTTTAGACATCTTTATTCAATTTATTATAATAAAAAGAAATTATTTATATTTTGTGATACATGCTATTACAATGTGATATTAAAGAATATATTCCATCACATAAATAATTACTAATGATAATTTTACTAAAATTTAACTCAAAGGCAAGTAATAATAAATGGTTTTGATACACATGAGTGAAAAAATGAATGTTTTATTTATAATGTCCGATCAGCATCGAGCGGACCATATGAGTTGCTCGGGACATAAAATTTTAAAAACACCTAACCTTGACCGATTCGCAAGCGAAGGAGTAAGGTTTACTAATGCTTTCTGTACGAATCCAATGTGCATGCCAAATAGGGCAACTCTTTTGACTGGTCTATATCCTAATGTACATGGTGTTAGAAGCAACGGGATGTTATTAGATGAGAGCCTTCCAACAATTACTCAAACTCTCGTTAATAAGGGTTGGCGTACGGCAGGTATTGGTAAATTCCATTATCAATACGATACTCCGCCCTATCGAATAAAGGAAAAAAAATCTGCTGAAAGTTACTATGACTGGATATTTCCTGATGATGATGTCTGGACTCCCACTGGTGAGAATTTTCCAATTCCATATTATCATTACCAAGAGGTTGAAATGGTTCTGGGTCATGGAACCGCCTTAGCAGGTCATTACATGGACTGGTTAGAAGAAAGATCTCCAAAGCATGTCGAAACAATGAAGAAACGATGGAATAACCTTGATGCTTCATTTGGACCATTTGTAGACAGTGATTTAACGGTTGAGCTTTACCCAAATGCCTATATTGTTGAAAAAACTATTGATTTTCTCGAAAAACACGCTCGAGGCGATTATGGCGATAAACCATTTTACCTTCATTGCTCCTTTCCAGATCCACACCATCCTCTCAATCCTCCAGGAAGATATAAAGACATGTACAAGCCTGATGATATTGAGCTTCCAGAAAATTTTGATGATTTAGAAAACTTGCAAAAGCATCCATTTTTGAAAGATAATATAAATGTCATGCCTGGTGCGATGTTAAGAGAAACAAATGAAGAAGAGACCAGAAAATTTATTGCTTATACATACGGCATCGTCTCTTTACTTGATGACAGTATAGGACAAGTTCTAGCTGCTGTAGAAAAATTAGGTTATGCTGATAACACGATAGTTGTGTATACAAGTGATCATGCAGACTTGATGGGAGAGCATGGAATGCTTTTTAAAGGACCATCTCCTTTTAATGGAGTTTTACAAGTTCCACTGATATGGAAGGTTCCAGGGGTGACAAATCCAGCAGTTACAGACGCTTTAATAAGTTCCATTGATTATCCTAAAACAATTTTAAGTTTATTAGGAATTCCTGAAAGAAAGCATCCGCCTGACATGCAAGGTTATGATATGACTCCCGTTTTAAAAGATCCTAGCAAGAATATAAGAGATTGTTGCCTAATAGAACAAGATGAGGAAGTTGGCCCCAAAGGACCTCTCTTCTGTAGATTAAGGCATTTGATTACTCGAGATCATAAATTAACCGTTTATGAAGGCATAAAGGGTTATGGAGATATTTTCGATCGTAAAAAGGATCCTCTTGAATTACATAACCTATGGTTTGATGAAAAGTTTCAAGAAAAGAGATGTGCATTAGTTGAAAGGTTGATGCAGGAATGTCTTCATGTTCAAACAAGAAATCCAAAACGAATTGCTCCCGATTAAAGTAATAAATTTTTTTTATAATTATGAAATTTGAAAATGTGTCTTAATAATTAATAAAACTCGTATTCTTCAACCATATTTGTAAAAAGAATATTTATTTTCTAATTTCTTTTGGAGATCCTCGGAAAAATTGTATTTTTTGGCATGATAATTAAAGATGATCTCATCTATAGCTTTTTGTTCATTTAAATAATCATAATTTATATTTCTCTTTTTATTGTTAATTATTTTTCTAACTAAATTCTCTACTTTTCCCATGGTACTCCTATCGGGTAAAATAAACGGTAATGAATGAATTCCAGTCAGTTGAATGCTATTAGTATTGTTAATTATCCCCTTTGCAAGATAATTATATAAAGAACTGTTTAAAAGGCCTAACACGTATTCAATTGAAATTGAATTATCATTGATAATAAATCCTATTGCTTTATTGGAATCCCAATAACAGCCCTTGGGCATGTATCTAGCAGCTAATCTTGAACTCACTCCACTTATTACTATTCCCTCCTCTTCAAAAGGAACATTTTTAGGAATATCATAAACCTTAATGGATTCTACATTCCAATCTAATGCTTCCATTACTGGCCGGTAATATTGATCCGAACCCCCTCGCTTCAAGTAAGGTTTCCATTTTCCGGAGTAAAACTCCTTTTCAGTTATTATATTGTACATTTTATCTAGATCGGATACATTCTCATTTCTCTTCCTGAAGATCTCAGCTAATTCGGTACCTTCTATGGCAGCAATATATTTACGATTGTTGTGAGTGTGCATTCCAATAAAACCTTGAAGGAATTCAGTAAGTTTCGGAGCTTGTTCAAAAAGATTAATAACGGACTCTTCAACATCCGTGAAAAATATGTTAAAAGGTAATAAATAATACTTTTCTTGTTTATATTCAATTGCTTTTTTAGTATTATCATAACTTTCCTCGCTTTCCACCCTCGGTATGATTCTCATGAGGTTCGCTTTTCTTTTGTTCTCATTATCTTTACCAATACACTTGGTTAAGATAAATATCACTGGACTCGTGCTAACATTCTGACTATCAAATAGATTTATGGGAGCTAATAGTATTTCATTTATTATGCAATTATTTAAAATGAACTTTCGCAGGCGCTTATGCGTAATTAAGGATAAGAATGAATCACTGGTAATAAAACCTAATTTGCCTCCATTTTTCAATCGCCAAATACTAGAGACAATAAACATGGAATACACCTCGTGAGAATTTATCTTACCATAGATCTTTTTTAGTTCCTGCTTGTTTTTTCTCACATATGCACTCGATTTATTTAAATAGGGCGGATTTCCGATTATAAAATCATATTCATTATGTGAATTAGGAGAAATTGATAATAAATAATCTGCTTGTTCAAATGTAACACCCATTTTTTCTATTTTATCTTTATATTCTGGATTTATGTCTATGGAATGGATTTGATCCTTTGCAACTCCATGCTTGAGCAGACGCTTTACAAAAATACCGGGACCTACGCAAGGATCTAAAATCTTCTGATTCTCATCGATTTTCCCTAATCTTGAAATAATATAATCAACGGTATTGCTTGGAGTCTCAACTAATCCAAGTTGTTTATTAGTTAATTTACTAATTATTTAACACATCTCGCACGAAAACATTCAAAATTATAATTCAAGAATTAACAATTCACTAAATAATATTTCATTCAAGGATTATTTATTTTTTTCTTAAAAAATCAGGCATGTTTCTATTTGGTCATCAATTCCACTTGAATACTCAATTAACTACATAATACGTTGCTATAAAACCAATGCATCAACCTTATCTATAATATCATTAAAAAAATAAAAAAATAAAATAAATTTTATAAATCTTACTTATGGTTTTGAAAGGATTACTCTTCCTTGGATTTATAAAATGGGAACTTCTCATCTGGAGTTGTTTTAATTCTCGGTATTTCTTTGGGCTCCTCTCTTGGTAATCTTTCTTCTCGAGAAAGAAGGGGAGGAAATTTCAAGTGAGGTTCTGTTTGATACCAATACGCCGTAGAAGAATAGTCATCTGACCTCTGATTGGCATGACCATGCTCTATTTTAACCTTAATATTTTTATGAAAATAGATAGGATCCTCAATATGGTATCTATAATATGAGATCTTTCCCGAAAAGTGTTCTCCTCCGGGTAAAGTGATTCCAAAATATGGAGAGCAATAATATTGCCATGGCGCCCACGAAGTACAAAAATAATCTTCTGTTCCCGTCCCATAGAGAATTCTATCTCCATCATCAATTTCAATATAATCGTCTCCCTCGCCTGGCCAATTGTGAAAGTCTGGATCTTCCGTCTTATAAAGATTATGCATATCCAAATGACAGCCCACATAATGGCCTTCCCCTTCTGCTTCAAGAATCACGTAATCGTTTTCATGAGTGGGGTTTTTTTTTGACCATTTATCAATACGGCTACCCCTAATTTTATCATAATTTCGTCCCTGGCACGGATTTTCACGGCGCCATTGTACATGAAATCTTCCAAAAGATGAATCTAACAGCTCAAGTTCCTCATAGTCCACATAATAATAGCAGATGAGATTATTTTGAGTTTCATTATCCACTTCAATTCGCGCACTTTCTGAAAAAGGCATCGGGAACCAGCAATTGAATCCCTTTCCATCTTGTGGTCCCATGGAGAGCGGTAAACTCCAATAGTTTACAGTCTTTGAATGTCCTACTCCAAAAAAATCTCCAATAGGACATTCCACCGAAGGATGCTCCTCATCATCCCACCACATCCGAATGATACATTCCCTCAGATAAAAAGGCTCTTCAGATGCGATTGTCATCCATATATGTTTTATACATCCCGCACCCTTAATATAACAAACCTCATGTTTTTCTCCCGGATTCATGGTGGTCGTATCAATATTTGCTCCTGTCTTATCATAGCTCGAAATTCTATTGCTTTTTACATTTTTTCTAATTTTCGCTAAATTTGATAAAGAATGATAACCCATTTTCATTTTAATCAACTTTATTAATTATACTAAGATTAATTCATTCTAAATTAAAAGTCATAAAGTTAAGTGAACTTTTCTAAATTTACTTAAATCTTTAAAATTATTTTAGGTAAGATCAGAACTGATCAGAAAAACAAATCTTGAAGTGGAATAAACGACAAATGGACTAGTACATCAGGGATTTTTCGTCAATAATTTCAACATGCACATACTATAAAAATGCTGATATTTAATATCTATAATGATAATTTTATTTTATCAATAAAAAATTAAGGGATAATTATGGAAAGTATTAAACACTCGAAAAAAAGCATGGCTTCATACGGATCTGCTAAAGCACTCAGCATGTTCATTGATATGGCTTTCACTGCCTTTGGTTTTTACTATTATGAGAGTGAAATTGGATTAAATGTGTTGTTGGTAGGATTAGGTTATATTATTTTCGCAATTTATAACGCCGTAAATGACCCTCTCGTTGGTTATTTAACTGATCGCCCTTTTAAATTCACTAAAAAATGGGGAAGAAGATTTCCTTGGATCATGTTAGGAGGTGCTGTCTGGGTAATAAGTTATATTTTGATATTTACTCCTCCCAATGTTGATCCAGTTTCAGGAGCTTGGATACTATTTGCATGGCTTGTATTTGCTACTTGTTTATTTGATACCTTCAACTCACTTTTCTTTGTGAGTTTTTCTTCTCTTTTTCCAGATAAGTTTAGATCAGTTGAAGAACGCAGAACAGCAAATGCTATAGCAACCCCCATAGGAATCTTAGGAATTGTCGCTGGAGGGGTACTTCCACCACTTTTTATCACATTCGGAGAAATACGCACATATATTATCCAAGCTGGGGTGATGATCCTCATTGGTCTTGTTTTATTAGCTCTGTCGATTCCCGGTTGTCGAGAAGATCAAGAAATCATTGATCGATATCTAGCAAGATTTGATAAAAAAGAACGAGTCTCCTTCTTTAGTTCCTTAAGAATTGCATTAAAGCAAAAGAATTTTGTAATAATCATCATTTTTTATACATTATACCAAAGCTTGGTTATATGTGTTCAAACTTCTATTCCATACATCACAAGATTTGTATTTGAATTGGAAGCGAATGCCATAATTTTCATGATGGCCAGTTTTCTTATAGGAGCAATAATTTCTACTCCAATATGGGTTAAACTTGCCCAGAAAACAGATAACAATCGGAAAATTATCATGATAGCAGGTTTTTTACTTGCTTTCATAACATTGCCACTATCATTTATAACAGATTTTTATATCCTTATTCCCGTGTTAATTATATGGGGAGTAGCTTTAGGTGGTTTTTGGGTAATGTTAGCACCCGTTTTGGCTGATGTTATCGATGAATCTGTTGTAATTACAAGTAAACGCGAAGAAGGGATCTATTTTGGATTCCGACAATTTTTTGGGAGATTGGCAATATTAATCCAAGCTATAACTTTTATGGTAGTACACACTATAACAGGTTTTAATGAGGGAGCATCTACGCAGTCGCAGCTAGCAGTATGGGGGATCCAGCTTCATTTTGGCATAATTCCAATGATATTTATGCTTCTTGGGATGATTATTTTTGTGAAGTTTTATGATTTAACTCCAGAAAAAGTTAAAGTAAATCAAGAAAAAGTTCTAGAACTGGGTCTATAAATTAAAACTACAATACAATAAATTCTAAAAAAAATTTTTTTTATTTTGTTTAAAAAAAATTAATTAATTTCTATTGGGCATCAGATTTTCCTAAAAAAGATAATGATTAATTAAGTCACGGAGTAATGGTATGACCAAATTATTACCTTTATTAACGGTTATTAAATATGTTTTAGTTATGAAACTGAATTTTTTATAGATCTGACTGATCATATCTGTTTATAAAAGCAAATTTACTTAATGGTAACCTGCCAGGTCTTTTTGTTTCAGTCATTTTCATTAGATCTGTTAATTCATGATGCAATTTATTAGATTTTTTGCCTATAATTAATAGGGAAATCACTCTCATGGTATTAGGAATATCAAGTATTTTTTTCACGATTGCCTCATCGAATCCGGCTATGGGATGTGCTACAAGACCTAATTCCGTGGCTCTTAATATAAGAAATGCTGTTGCCATCCCGGTATCAAAAAGATAATAAAGACGCTCTTGAAAAATGCAATCATATTGCACGTTGCTAAACACGGCAACTATCATTGAAGCCCTCTTGATCCATTGATTTCCAGGAAATGCACAAGTATAAAGACTCTTCAACTGATTTTCATCATGAACAAAAATAAAGCGCCATGGTTGTGAGTTTTTACAAGAAGGTGCCAGCTGTGCCGATTTAGCTAATTCGATGATTAAATCTCTATTTACTTGAACTGAGTCAATAGATCGATAGCTTCTTCTCTGATTTATGATATCTTTTATAGACATGATTTTTTTACCCTAAGATGAGAGAATTTCAATAATTATATGGTATTTAATTCGTATAATTAAGCAAAGAATTTCAATATTCCCCTTTTAAAGAATTTTAGATGATAAGGCTTATTATAAATTAGTTATGATTCAGTTTAATTTACCTAAAATCATTAAACAGCTATAACTTCATGAATTTTCTATTTTTTTTTTTGTTGTATTTGGGTATCTATTTCAGCTAAAAATTCAATTAATAATTCACAAAGTTGCTTTAAAATCAAAGGATCTACTTTATCTATAGTATCATTAACAGAATGTACGAATTTGTATGAATTTTTATCTCCAAATCCGATTCCCATGAAATTCTTTCTGCTCATCATGAAAATTCCATCGCTATGCACACCTATGTAGAATCTACTCACATTTAATTTTATGTCATATTTTTGTGCTTTATTTAGGAAAACATTATAAAATTTCGGAAAGTATGGTGATTTGGTGTCTTTACTAAATGCATCAACATTGCTTCCAATCCCATCAAAATTCAATATTATTGATTTGTCCTTATCAATACCTTCGATATGATTGTAAAAATGACGTATTCCCATGGTTCCCGTTTCTTCAGCTCCGGTAAAAACAAAATACGTATCAAAATTTTTCAATCTTGAATTAGGATTACTATAATATTTCAAGAGCTCCATGACACAAGCAACTCCAGAGGCATTATCTATGGCTCCATTCGATTGATTATTAGTTACATTTATTAAAATGAAAAAAGTACTGATAAAATTCAATATAAGCACCAGTAGTGCAATTAAATTAAGCCAGAGTTTTAATTCACTTACTATGATCTCTCTAAAGATTAAGAGCAATATAAATAGTATTAGTGTGATTAACCACGACTTAAAACTCAGAATTCTCATGTTTATATTGAGCTTTTGGCCCTTAGAATCTAAATGGGCAAATAAGAAAAGATTTCCTTTAACATCATTCATTTCATCTTTCTTTTTTGGTAATTTTACAAATAAATTTTGAGAGTGCAGAATCCTTCCAAATCTTATTTTTTCTGGATTTCTCGTGTAAATAAATAGAAAGACAAAAATAACGGCGATAAAGGATGAGATAACTATAGTAAAGATAAAGGACAAATCAATGTATAATAATAAAAGAAACGAAAATGTTAAAATTAACGCCACTTTTGGATAAATTCTTGAATAAAATGTACTAAAATTAAATTCTTGAGTTGATGGATTGAAATTTAAAGCCTTCATTTTTTCTAAAGCAATCTTAAATGCTTTTGCCTCATATTCAGTACCAGATAATCTGGGAAAAGAAAAATCTATCAGATTTTCTTTTATATGGTCTTGCTCGATCATTTAAATCAAATAATTCAATAATCAATTCTATTTTGTTAAAAAAATAGCTTGTTATCGAAGTTAAAAATCAATTTATTAAAAATCAAATCATTTGTTTTTATATGCAATCGATTTATTATTTTTCGGGTACAGGGAATTCACTGTATGTTGCAAAAAAATTAGCAGAAAATTTG
>SDNN01000221.1 GCA_004524425.1 Promethearchaeota archaeon | reverse complement strand
TTCGAAAATCCCATGAAATAGTAGCTGTTCTAGTTAAGGAATCTAAAAATCCTCAACAATTTTTTAACAAAAATAGAATAAATGAGCTCATTCTGAAAATTACTAATAAAAATATAGAAATTTCAGATGATTTCATTGAAGAGATGAATAATATTCAACTCTGTTTGCAAAAAAGAATAAGTAAAGGTTCCCCTTCAAAAAATGAAATTAATGAACATATTCTGATATTAAAAAAACAAAAAGGATTATCTTATGAAAAGTATCTAAGTAGGCTAGAGAGAATTGATAAATCGAAAGGAATTAGAAATAAATTAATTCAAGAATTAATTAATTAATCTCAAGATATATATTTATATTTCATTTTTTATCCTATTGGAAATTTAACAACAAAAATAAGTTAAAAAAATCTCTCGGGAATTTAGATCATATTCATTATGATTTATATGATTAGAACTATTAAGGTTTAATTTTAAGCAAACAATATAAAAATGATCTCCATATCAAAAGTTTTTTTAATTTTTTTTAATTTTCTTGATCTAGATAAATAATTAATCAAGGTAAAAAAAATACAAGTGATCTTAAAATGGCACAATTATCTGGTGTCCCAATTCTGATTTTGAAAGAAGGGACTGAAAGAAAAAGAGGAAGAAATGCTCAAAGAAACAATATCTCCGCCTCAAGAGCGGTTGCGGAAGCAGTTAGAACTACATTAGGCCCAAAAGGAATGGATAAAATGATTGTTGATTCTTTGGGCGATGTTACAATTACGAATGATGGAGCAACAATTTTAGATACCATAGATGTGGAACATCCTGCTGCTAAAATGATAGTCGAGGTGGCGAAAACCCAAGACGATAAAGTTGGAGACGGAACAACAACAAGCGTGGTTATTGCAGGTGAATTACTTAATTTAGCACAAGAATTAATGGAACAACAAGTGCATCCAACAATTATTTTTAGAGGTTATAGAAAAGCTCTCGTCAAAAGTAAAGAAATTTTACAGGAAATTTCTAAAAATATTGATCCTAATGATAAAGACATGTTAAGAAAAGTAGCAGAAACATCAATGAATAGCAAATTAATCGCTGGGGCAAAAAGCCACTTTGCTGATATAGCAGTTAATGCGGTTTCCCAAGTAAAAGAAAAAAGAGGAGATAACATCCTAATAGATTTGGATCAAATACAAATCATTAAAAAGGAAGGCAAAAGTCTTCTGGATACGAACATTATAAATGGGATGATCGTTGATAAAGAAATTGTCCACCCTATGATGCCAAAGCTTATAAAGAATGCGAAAATCGCGCTAATTAATTCATCATTAGAAGTAGAAAAAACTGAATTTGATGCTGAAATTAAAGTTCAAACACCAGATCAAATAAATCAGTTTTTAGAAGAAGAATCAAATATGCTTAAAAAGAGAGTAGCTAAACTGAGAGATATTGGAGCAAATGTAGTTTTCTGTCAGAAAGGGGTAGATGAAAAAGCGCAAAATTTTCTCGCTAGAGAGAATATAATGACTATTCGAAGGGTAAAAAAATCAGATATGGAAAAATTATCTAGAGCCACGAATGGCAAAATAGTTAATAATATCTTTGAAATTAGCGAGTTTGATCTAGGGGAGGCGGGACGGGTTGAAGAGAAAAAGGTAGGCGAAGACAATATGATTTTTGTTTCAGAATGTGCATCTCCAAAAACAGTAAGCATTCTGATAAGAGCAGGTATCGAACATGTTGTTGATGAGGCAGAAAGAATGATACATGATGCCTTATCTGTAGTTAAAGCTGCTATAGAGATTCCATATATCCTACCTGGTGGTGGTGCGTCTGAAATTGCGTTAGCAAAAAGACTAAAAACCTATGCGAGAACAATTGGGGGGAGACAGCAACTAGCTATTGAGGTTTATGCAAATGCTTTAGAGATTGTTCCAAAAACACTCGTTGAAAATTCGGGATTTAATCCTGTTGATCTCATAGTTGAATTAAGATCGAAACATGAAAGCGAGGAGGGCATCAATTATGGATTAAACATTGAAACTGGAAAACCGGATGAGATGATTAAATTAGGAGTAGTAGAACCACTTGCTGTATTAACACAAGCTATTCAATCTGCCACAGAAGTAGCCACGATGATTCTGAAAATAGATGATGTAATCGCCGCTTCTGGTTTTTCAAGAGGCGCGGAAGAATAATTTTATCTCAATTATATTTTCTTTTTTGATTTTATTTATATTAGTACTTTTTAACTTCTAATATTTGATTATTTATTTTCCAAAACTGATTTCCCCAACGAAATTTTGATAAGATAAATTTAGCTTGTTCCTTAAATCCTGTTAAATAGAGTGCAGCGGATAAAGCTTCAACTGAACTCAATTTCTCCCATTTCCCATAATTTACGGGGTTAGCAGCGATTAAAGAAGGCAATTTCCGCTCATTTCTTTGCGAAATATTACTAAATTTTATTAATTTATTCCATGAACAATCAATAACTATCAGACCATAATTTTTTAGCAATTCTTTATCTGAAGTGGATATTTCTCTTTTTGCAAAAGGACTTAATAATATGGCATTTTTAAGTTTTCCAGCGATCTTTTTCCTAAATTTAATTAAGCCAAATCTTTTCAGTTTTAACGCGGTACATTTACTTGGATCACATTCATTAAAATGTAGACAATAAAGATCCACTCTAAGAGGCCTCTTATTCATATTTTGCACTTAATAATACATTCACAGCCTTTATAAAGTTTTCTGTGGTTTTTTCAGAACCAAGAATTTCTATTATCGAGTATATAATATTTCTTGCCTCTCCTATTATTGGAATTCCTCCATAATCTAATGAAAATAATCCAATAAAAGAAATCTGTTGGATATTTGAAAGATCATGATCTTTTGAAAATTCTAGAATTCCTGAAGGACAGGTTATAATCCCATAGAAATTTTCTGAATTCTCACCACTTATCGCTAAATAAAACAAAAGATCTCCCATAGAACTTTGACCAGACTCCTCCTTCATTTTTTGATACGCCACAGTTGCATTAGCAGAAAAAGCTTCAATTGAAATTGGTAAATCCTTGCCATTTAATTCTCTAGCATCAAGCATCAGACCAGAAGGATCAACTAGGGAATATCTGATAAATATTGGATTTTTAATTGAATCTAAAATCTGACTTATCGCGGGTAAAGGATTCGCGTTATCATAGTTTTCTGGAGTGTATGATAGAAAGGGAATTTCGGATCCCATTCCTATAAGGTAAATTGCACTTCTAATTTTATTTGAAAATTCTTCTAATTGATCTCGTGTAGATTTTATTCCGCCAAAAAATTCTTCTAATTTTTCTTTAAGATAATACATTGAACTTGCTAATCCATCAGCATCTAATGGCCAATCTTTATAATAATCATGTACTATTGTTAAAAGAGTTTCATTTATCTTAATTGTGATTAAGCAAACCTTTTCAAAATAGGTAAATGAAATAACTTGATCTTTAATATCTAAATCTTCCCAATTTTCTTCGCTAACGGAGAACGCAGCTGATGCAAGGCTCGTAATTTGATTTGAATTTATTTGAATTTCGCTCTTCCTGCCAATTTTTGCTATTGAAAGACCGTCTAGATCACATAAAATTACCAATATTGTACCATCTGAAGATCTTAAAATAGAAGTCAGATGTTTTATTAAAGATTCTCTAACACTCAATTTAAATCAAAATTTCAATTTATTATACTATAATAATTCTAATATAATTCTTTTTTTTTATGTTTATTCTTTTAATAATAATCAAATTAGAAATCAATTGGATCTAAAGACTTTCTATAACTAATTAATGGTTTCGGTAATTTATAAATCAGAAGAAAAAAAAAATACAAAATAAAAAGTTTATTTATTTTTAAGCGTTAAATTATATACATAAAAAGCAATCAAGTATTATATGCGGGAATTGCCAAGTTTGGCCAAAGGCGCTGGACTTAGAATCCAGTCCCATAGGGGTTCGGGAGTTCAAATCTCCCTTCCCGCACACTAAGATTTTTTCTTTTGATATCAAATTATGATCTTTTTACGATTATAATGCTTAAACCATCTATCCATATAAAAAAATATTTAACCTATTATTAATTAAGAAAATAAAAATAAAGAAATAATAAAAAAAGCTTCTGTAGTGTAGACCGGCCAAGCTTGTTTAAAATTAAACAAGGTCTAAGCATACGGGGCTTTCACCCCCGCGACCCGGGTTCGAATCCCGGCAGAAGCATAAAGTTTTTTATTTCAATGACTTTAATTAACCTCTTTTAGTATCCTAAAAATAATTTAATAATTGTTCATTTAATATCAAAGATTTCTGCCAAATTTAGTTCTATTCAGATTCAAAAAAATTAAATATTTATGAAGATTTTTTTAGTTTTTTTAAAATAGATAAGCTTGTACTTTATATTTCGAAAAAATAAGGAGAGAAATTTTTGGAAACTTTCATAAAACCTTAAAATCATATATATGGAAAATATAATGCGCCTCCAGCATGGTTTTCGTTCTGGCTATAAATTAGTATATTATAAAAATGACCCAGAATATCGAACATGCGACCGCCCGGTTAACAGCCGGGTGCTTTAGGCACACCAGACGATGCTCTACC
>SDNN01000041.1 GCA_004524425.1 Promethearchaeota archaeon | reverse complement strand
GGTGAGATTGATGGAATTATCTTTAGACTCTAAAATAAAACTAAATAACGGTGTTGAAATGCCAATTATAGGATTGGGAACATGGAACTTACAAGGAAATGAATGTGTTCAAGCAACATCATGGGCCTTAGAAGCAGGTTATAGATTAATTGATACAGCATCAGTATATGGAAATGAAAAAAAGGTGGGCGAGGCCATCAAGAAGAGCAAAATTCCCAGAGATGAGATTTTTATAACTACAAAGGTTTGGAATAGCGAACAAGGATACGATAAAGCACTTGCTGCCTTCGATAAAAGTCTTAAAAGGTTAGATATGAGTTATATTGATCTTTATTTAATACATTGGCCTGTTTCTGGTCTTAGGAATGAAACATGGAGCGCATTGGAAAAACTTCTTGAAAAAGATGAGTTGAGAGCAATAGGGGTGAGTAATTTTACCATCAGGCATTTAAACGAGTTATTTAATAAAGCCACTAAAATTCCATGTGTCAATCAGGTAGAATTCTCTCCCTTCTTGTATCAAAAAAAACTATTAGAATTTTGTAAAACTAAAGAAATTTACTTGGAAGCTTATTCTCCTCTGACAAGAGGGAGAAAATTAGACAATCCAACATTGAATTCAATTGGTCAAAAGTACAATAAAACACCTGCGCAGGTATTAATTAGATGGGGATTACAACATGAGGTAATTCAAATCCCCAAATCTGGGAGTAAAGACCATCTTCATGAAAATATTGACGTGTTCGATTTTGAACTTGAACAAGACGACATGGCACGACTTGATGGGCTGAATAAGGATTTCAGGGTTGGAGATGATCCACATACTTGGGACTGAGATTTGTTCATCTATTTTTCGATAATCCTCTTTGGACAACATTTATTTAGTCCTGTAAAGAATTATTATTATTATTATTTTCAATAATACTATTTTAGAAAGTGATTAGAATGACCGTATTAGTCACCGGTGCTAATGGTTTTATGGGTTCAAATATTGTAAGAGAGTTGATCCAAGATGGCGCGGATGTAAGGGTAACCATTAGAAAGAACAGTGATACTCGAAATATTGATGATCTGGATGTAGAAAAGGTCTATTGCGACATTCGGGACAAGAAAGCTGTTAAAACTGCGCTGAAAGGATGCAATACTCTTTATCATACCGCAGCCTATTTTGCTCATTGGTCAGCTAATAAACAACTATTTTATGATATAAATGTCGAGGGAACCAAGAATATTCTTGAGGAAGCTCTTTCTCAGGGATTAGAAAAAGTCGTTTATACTAGCACTTCTAATACGATTGGCTCTCATGGAGCAGGAAATTATGTTACAGAGGAGGCAGAATTTAATGGTTGGGAGGCAAAGGACCACTATGCAATCTCAAAGTATCTTGCTGAAATTGAAGCAAAAAAAATTTGCGAAAAAGGCCTTCCTTTAGTTATTGTAAATCCAACTTTAGTGATTGGAGTAAGGGATCGTAAGCCGACACCTTCTGGGGCACTAATTGTCGATATTACCAACGGGGACATGCCAGGGTATATTGAAGGAGCTATCAATGTCATTGATGTTGAAGATGTGGCACGCGGACATATCCAGGCAGCTCAAAAAGGAAGAATAGGTGAAAGGTATCTCTTCGGCAATGAAAATCTGTTTGTCGGAGAATTTTTCAACATGATTGCAGAAATTGCTGGAGTTGAACCACCAAAGCATAAGATTCCTTATAAAATAGCTTTATTAGTAGGATACTTAAGTCAGTTTTCCTCCCGAATAACAAAAAAACCCCCCATAGTGACCGTTTCTCAAGTACGTTTAGGAAATATGGGTGAACATTTTGATTGTTCTAAAGCTATAACTGAATTAGGATTAAAACAGACACCCATCAAAAAAACTATCGAAAAAGCAATTAGCTGGTTCAGAGAAAATGGGCATATCAAATAACATCGTGAAAGAATGGTTTCACGATCTTTTTAAGAGATTTCTTCAATGATATTTTTAAGCCAAAAAGTTTGAAAGTAATTTATTTATACGAAATTGTAATTTTATTTTTTAATAGCGAATTCTAATTGAAAACTCGTTAAATAGAAGTAATAAATAGCAAAAAATGAAGTTAAGAGATAAGTACTACTTTTATTTAGTCTTAATTTTGTTTATCTCTCCTTTATTACATTGTGTTGCGGTTGTTGCTCAAAAAGCGAATTATGTTGGATTAGAAAAGAATGAAGAGTTCATTTGGGACCTAAAATATGATGAAGAGGCAGATTTGGAATTTGGAAATGACATTGGTTTCAATACAACTATTTTTAATTTAAATGAGGATGTTAAAGCCTGGAAGCAGATAATTACTGGGATAGGAAATGAAGATTCATATGGAGGAGATAAAGGTGTAAAATATCATGTAAACCAGTATAAATCGAAAAAAAGAGGAGGTGAGAATGGAGAAGATTATGAATGGAAAATGGATGTTGAAGACAAGCAATACATCATGACTAAATACCAACCTGATAATAAACATATTAGAGATTATTATGTGGATTGCGCCATATTTGGTGCTTTACATGTTGCCACTAACGTGGATTGGCGCAAGTTAATGAAAGAATTGCAGGAAGACTTTGGTAGAGAGGGCGAGGCAAAATATAATAAGGAAGCTAATAGCATATTTATTCATATATGGGAAGATTATAAAATACTTGATGAGCAAAGATGGGAAACAACAGATGTTTTTATTGAATGTGATTATTCTGAAAACGGAATTCTTGAATCATATTATTTTACTCATGAAGACGATACGATACTTTCACTCTCACTAAGAAAATCAATCTGGGAAAATTACTGGTTCTGGAGTTATTTAATGATTGTTATTTGTAGTTGTATTGTTGGTCTCTTTCTGTTTTATTATGTAATAAAGAAAAAATTGCTACCATTTCAAAAAAAAAAAGACTTAGTGTCACCAACTCAAGAAAAAATTGTTTTGGATAATTCAGATGATAAATCCGAACCAGATAAAATAATGGACTTAGAACGGCAAATTCTTCTTTGTCGAAATTGTGAAAAACCTAATGATATCACTTCTAAATATTGTATATTTTGTGGAAAACCATTAAAAAGCTAAATAAGAAGGGAAAATTTCTTTTGATGGTTTTAAGAACATCTCTATCGAATCATAACTTTAAATTCAACCATTTTATAATCATCGCTGTGAATTTAGATATATTTAAATTTACAAAAATGATGACCTATGTATTAAATGAAAAATTTTTATCATACATTTTAAAAAGGTTAGATTACATGGGATTAAGCGATTTAAGCGAGATCGAAATCATCCATGGTAGCTTTGCATTACTATTTGTGGCAATTTCTGTATTACTGGGGTTTAGAATTCTATTAAAATATTTTAAACATAAAAGAAAAGAACTCATTACAATTGGTTTAACGTGGATATTAATGTCTTCAGGTTGGTGGGGAGTGGCCATAAACTTTCCATTGAATATTTTATTTGACATCATGATATCGGCAACCTGGGAATTAGGCATTAATCATATCTTCATCCCGATAGCTTTGGTCTGTTGGATTTACACTTTTACTAGTTTAACATATAGTCATTTGAAAAAACCCTTAGTGGTAATTTATAGCATTCTCGGTACTATCTTTGACATTTTATCAATATATTTTCTATTCACTAATCCTGATCTGGTAGGTAAAAAAACAGGTACGTTCAATGTGACTATAAGCTTATTTACATTGAGTTTCATAGGTTTTGCGCTGGTGACCACTCTAATTACCGGAATTCTTTTTGCAAGAAAACTACTGCAATCAGAAGACATAGTGAATCGTTGGAAAGGTAAAATAATATTGATTGCATTCTTATCTTTCGTGATTGGAGCGGTTTTCGATGCTGCAGTTCCTCTAAATGCCATATCATTGGTGATAGTAAGAATCGTGTTAATTTCAAGCGCTTTTGAATATTATATTGGTTTTTTAATGCCAGAAAAATTAAGTGAATGGATAATAGAAAGAGCTCAAAATAAATAATATCAATTTTATTTTTTTTTTAATGATTAAGCTTGTTTTGGTTTCTTGAGGTTTTTACTAAAAAATAAAAATTTAACTCCTATCTAATTATCTAAAAAGTAATAAACATGACAATTAAAACTTAAATGTTAATAAATTTGAATAACCAAATAAGTTACAAATAATCAATAATAAATTAGGTGGATTGAAAAAAGATGGTTCATAATCCAGGAGCAACAAAAGAAGCACTTTCCATATTAAGAAGCGGGGAGAATTTCAATTTTTACGTGATATTTTTACTAGTCCTCGTTTTATTCATTTACTTTAGTGAAATTAAAAAAGAAAACTGGAATGGCATTGCAGCAGGATTAGCGCTATACATGGTTCATTGGCTTGCTGAGATAATCAACGCATTATGGCAACCGCTTACGGGTCATGCGCTATGGACTATTCCTACAGGTACAGCTTTTTTAATTCTTATCGGTGTGGGAATCGAACTCAGCCTGATGTTCTCAATTGCGGGAGTTGCTGTGAGCAGGTTATTGCCTGATGATCCGGATGAGGATATCATGGGGTTTCCAAATAAAATTGGCAGGATTGGCGTAGCACTCGCGAACGCCGCATTGGCTTCAGTAATAGAAATATTTTTGGTCATGACCCCTGCATTTGTATGGGTTTGGGAATATTGGAATGCGTTTACAGTATTCATCTTCGTGTACATTCCTTTTTTCTTTGCGGCGGTATATGCTTATTATTGGGACCCAAAAATTAAGAAGCTTTTTATAGGAGGATTAGCTATAGTAAACGTAATCCTTCTAATAATATTTGCCGGCGTATTACAAATGATTTAAAAAACAGATTCTATTTATTTTTTTTTCTTTTATTTTTGTTTATCAATCTTGTTATAAAAATTGGACTCTTTAAGAGATAAATAATATATTTAATGAGATTAATCAAGAAAATGAAAGACATGGAGATCTATAAAATTGACTGAAATTTTAAGATGGCAACATGAAGATTATTTTAATAAAAGTAGGAAAAATGTTATTCAATTGCTATATAGTGAAATCATATTCTTAGATAATTGTTTTCACAGAGCTACCAAAAGAAAAAGCAAAAAAAGCTTGAAAATAGCGCTTAAAAACCTATCACGATTATTAGATAAACAGCAATTACTCAAATACGTGCCGATCACAGAAGAAGAGCATGATAATTTAGTAAGAGTAATTCACTCAAATCTAGCTAAAGTCTTAAAAAAGTTAGACTGATTGCAGATAAATTTTTGTTAATTAATATGCTGAATTTTTTCCAAACATTTGATTTATTTCTATTTTAATAATAGTTAGTTTGTCCAATAATTTCTCATCATATTCATAGGGAGCAGTTTCTATATAATGACCAACGATTATGTGTAGAGCCCTTTTTCTTTCTTGTTTCTCATCTAAAAAGATTGCTTTTCCAAAACCAATAACACTTAGATATTTCATGGAGTAATCGCAGGGCCTTTCCGATTTCACTAATTGGGTATCGATATCAATTTCAAAACACACATTATTATTATTCTTTAAAATCTCTATTTTTTTCCCACTGGATGCAGAATGGAGATATAAGCATTGATCTTTATATCCAAAGTTCATGGGCACTACGTATGGCATATCATTTTCGGATAATCCTAACCTGCATACCTGTGCCTTATTAATAATGTCTTCAATTTCTTTTTTATCAACGATTTCTTTATCCTTTCGTCTCAGATTGAACCAACTATTCTTTTCTTGTAATAAAGTCTGTTGGATAGTTATTTTGTTAAAGCAAGTGCTAAAACTAATGCTCCTTTAATTTCAGATGACTTTCCTACCCTCGAAGTATCTATAATTACATCATCAAGTCCCATATATATCGCCCCATATGCATTACCTCCCCCCAAATGAACTAAAGTTCTATAGATTAGATTTCCAGAAATTCCATCAGGAGCAATGATAATGTTTGATTTTTTTTCCACTGCATTTTCAATGAGGATTTCATCATGATTTATCTGCAAATCTGAATATTGTTTTTTTAAGAATTCAACGACTTCCTTTGCGATGTTAATTGAGTTATCAACTTTCGCATCTCGACCTAAATCTCCTAATCTCCCCCCGCTTAAAATACTTATTTTAGGTACTATATTCAGAGATTCCAAAAGCTGTTTTGCTTGCTTCAAGAAGCTAATTTTACTTTCTATTGAATTACACTCATCAATTCCAACGGGTCCATAAAAGAATTGATATCCATTAAATGTTTCTAAAAGAGCTAGACGATTTAAATTTCTAATATCTAAATAATTTTTAAGGGCTTCAAGAAAGTGATGTGAACTTAGGGCACCTCTCACTATCGCATTGATCATTTGATTGCCTAAGAAATTAATGATTTCCTCTTCGGGATTTTTAGAAATAACAATTTCAATCCCAATTAGGTCATGTTTGAAATTTTTATGTTTTTTTATGGCATCAACTGCTTTCTCATTTCCAAAAAGAAAAACTGTTGATTTGAATTCTTCTAAAAACAGTAGAGAGGTTTCAAATATTTTAGAGTTTTGCTCTTTTGAATCTCCCAGACCGATTCCAATGTTGGTATTTTTAAACTTGGCGTGCGATTTAAATATATCAAACAAATTCATGACATATCCTCTCTAAATAAAAAAAAGGAGTCTTGATTTAAAGTGTTTAATAAAAGACCATGAATAAAAATGCAATGATTAAAGTCAAAGAATTATACACTCCGTGGGTTATTATCACTGCAATCAAATTTTCATCTCGCCATCTGAACAATAATCCAAGCATTAGACTAATGGCTAGATATGGCACGAAAAGCAATACAAATAATATAAAAAACACGACCGGGGTGATTAGATAAAATAAAAGAGCGACTAAGTGAATGATTGCAAATATGAAGGCTGTTATTATTATTCCCCAAAATTCACCTATGGTTCTTACGAGACCTCGTTGCATGAATCCTCTGAACAGTATTTCTTCAGTAGGTCCAACTATTACAAGCATCATGATCACCATCAGAATCAAAATCAAGATATCCATACCAGTTATCAGAGTCTCTGCATCACTTGGTGGACTTTCTATAATTCTGACTCCAAAGAAGAATTCTAAGAAGAGTCTTATTCCAATGCTGGATAAAGCAACTAAAAATATTCCCACCACGGCAAAACTCAAACCTATGAGTATTTCTTTTAAGAGGTCCTTATTAGTATAATTTTTCCATGTAAATCCAAGCAACTCAAGACGATTTTGTAGCGTGGGATTTTTTAAATATTTTTTCACATACCACAGGGGCAACAAGATCAAAAGCAATTCAGCTAATATGGAAAAAACAGCAAAAATAGGATTAAATATGATACTAGGAGCAGTAAATAATAATATGATTATGATCCCAATTAGTAACCCGTTCATTATTAAAAAAGCAAGTAAGGGGAATCCAATGGAAGCTAATGTTCCCCATAGTTTCTTTCTTTTGGTATCAAAAATCTCTTCATCTGAAAGAACCTCTCGTTGAGGATAATATTGCCTAGT
Source organism: Promethearchaeota archaeon (assembly GCA_004524425.1). Next base: position 10,430 of record SDNN01000041.1, on the reverse strand, counting down.
TTGGGTGGGATAAGAGGTGAATTGTTGAGTTTGATTATAAGATGATCCTACATAATCTGGAGGTAATTCTTTATTTTTTTTTACATAGTCCAAATCCACTCCACAATTAGTACAATACTTGACGCCGCCTACTTTAGGTAATGAATTACCGCAAATTGGACAAAAAGTCCAGTTTAATTCCTTTTCTTGGGAATTTGCTTTATTAGGATATTCATCTTCTTTTTCGTTCATCTTAAATTTAAAGAGTAAATTTGTCTACTAATAATTATACTTTACAAAATATAAAACAATTAAATAGTTTTATTTATGATTTAAAAATCAATCGTAGTCTAAATTTTATCATTATAGTATTTAATGGGTAAAATAACAGAATAAAGTCTTTTCGTGCAAATTAATTGGATTAACAAACCCATACCTTTCAAATTGTATGGTTTCATTCATTGGAATCGTTAAAAGATTAGTTTCACCGTATCCTTCAGTTAAAGAACCATCTGGTTTAAGAATTTTAACAAGAATAAAATCTTCATATGGAACCCAGTGGATTATGGAGAAATTTCGGTCAAGTTCAGAACTATGGTACTTTGCACTTATTTTATTGGTGTTTAAGTCGATGGTCTTAATTTTGATGTTGATGAGATCCTTTAATCTAATGATCTGACCAACCTCTAATTTTTCTGCATCTGATTTAGCAATATGAATGCTTAACACGTTATTTTTTGAGGTGACTTTTATTTTTCTGGTTCCTTTTTTGGGATTTGAAGGCAATAACAACGGTTCAGCAACTTTTTCAGAGAAAGGGACGTCAGCTATTTCCATGAGAAAAGGTTCTTCTACATAAAAATACCTGTTGGATATCTCATCGATGAGATCCTGATTTTTAGAATACAACCAATTTACGGAGAAAGTAATGCCAGACAGAGACATGCCCAAATCTAATAAAGTTTCTCTTAATGCTTCTGGTCTTATGCCTCTTTTTGCTAACGATTGTAAGCTCCAAGTCCTTGGATCTGTCCAACCCTCATATGTTCCTTTTTGTATGTTATTTCTTGCTTTGGTTTTACTCAATTTCATGTCTGGAAAATTTATCCTTCCATAATGTAAAAATTCAGCTTTTTTCCATTTAAAATGATTCCATACAAAATCTTCAATGTAATCTTCCTTGATCAAGTCCGTTCCTCTTAGGATGTGAGTCACGCCGATCATGTGATCATCAATCGCCCAGGAAAATTCTAACATTGGCCATACAATGTATTTATTTCCTACTCTTGGATGTTCTGCCTCTGATATGCGCATTATAATTTGATCTCTGAGAGCCGGATCCTTTTGGTCCATTCCCGTCTTTAAACGCACGACTGCCTCTGTTTCATGATATTTCCCGTCAAGCATGTTCTTCCATTCTTCTAAGTTGGTATCAAGAGATTGGTCTCGATGTGGGCAATTTTTCATTTGATCTTTATATTTGACCCGAAATTCATCTGCCTCACAGAAGCATACGTATGCCATGTTATCTCTTATGAGTTTCTCGCAATAGTCATAAAAAATATGTAGTCTATCACTTTTATAATACGTTTTCGACACCTTTACTCCAAGCCATTCTAATCCTTCTTTAATTAAATTGTAAGCCTCAGGAAGGACGTACTTAGCCTTTGGGCTGTCACGTAACGATTTTGGGCTTCCGATGGTATCATCATAAAAAAGGATTAGTTCTCCGTCATATCGTTTTACATATTCATCATTAAGAAGGATCATTCGAGCATTCCCGATGTGCAATGCCCCACTTGGATAAGGCGCCATTCTCATCACGACTTTTTCATAATTATTAACATTAGGTAATTCTGGTAATTCTTTTTTCTCCTCTTTGGCTTCCTCTTTATCCAAGGCCGTTGGATCTAATTCCAATAATGTTTTCCTCTGATCATCCAAGCTTAATTTAGATATTTCGTCTATTACTTGGTCTAAAATGGGCATTATCTCTTTAGCTCGTGATCTAAGGTCTTTTCGCTCTGCCATGAGCTTTCCCATTACCGCTTTTTTATTTGGTTTTCCATCAAATTCTACGGCGTTTTTCAAACCATTGATAAAAAGAATTTCCCTTATTTCTTCATCTTCCATGGAATCAAATCTTTAACTAAATTTATACTAAAAATTTCCAAAGCTAAAACAATATTAATAATTAAAAGACAACAAAAAAAATAAATCATTATTAAGAACTTTTATATATTAACAAAAAAAGCTAATAATATATTTTAAAAAAAAATAGGTGTTTGGAAAATTTATTATCGAGGATATATTTTGGCACGCATGAAGGTCATCGGGCGTGAATGGGATTTATGCAACAAGTTAAATGGTCTTAAATCCACTGAACCTGATGAAGATTGGAAAATTACCTATGCAACCCCCATTTACGGAGGCTGGGATGCCATAATTGAATGTTGTTTTAGCAAGCTTTCAGATTTAGATAAAATCGTTACTTACTGTAGGATTGATGAAGAATTATCGGCTTGGATTGAGGACACGACAACACTCACTGGTACTCGTCCTGACTATTCAGGATAAGATCATTTTTTACTCTTCTAAGGTTTAACTTGTTTTTCTTGTCTTTTCTTTTTAGCTTTTTTTAATTTTCGTTTCAAGAAATTCCATGCTGGAGGCCCTGCTCCTTCAGGTAGATTCCCCAAAAAGAATCTATTAGGTTGTCGCATGTTTAATTTACCACCACTTTTAAATAAATTGTCATTGATGTAAAAAAGCAGATCACTTGGAATACCAATCGCCATCTCTTCTTCTTTTGTTAGTCCTAACGTGCGGTCTCCTATTCCAGGTAAGACAACTTGTGGTTTGCCAGTCATGAATGGTATGAGTGCTCCTTTAAGGCACGACTCACCAAAGCCTATAAAAGCAGATTCAACGAGGTATTTTCCTTCATAGCTAAGGGCATGGATGACATGCATCATCTGAGCAGGATCGCCATAAATTAAAATCACATCGGGTTTTACTATTGTTCTTGTTAGGGGGGAGGCTATAAATCCCCTGTTATCTTTTATCTTGTCATAATTTTCCTTGTTTCCAAGGTCCTTGAATAAAGATTGTACAGCTATTTCAGCTTCAGCATCTTTATGATATCCGGAAATTATTTGAGATTTTAGTATATCTTTTATTGGTAGTTTTTCCCACTGATGGACAAAAGAGCTAGTGACGCAGACATTATCTTCATAAGTCATCGCCATATGAGCGCCCCACCGACGGGCTAAGGTAAATGATTGGCATAAGGAGATCTTTTGATTCATCTTTGAAGGTCTATGACATTTTTCGGGAATTTCTGAAAAGTCTTTTATGTATTTAATAGCAACTGGATAGGTTAGAAGACGCAATTTGTTATAAACATCTAAACCAACATTTCTATATTTTTCTACTTCGTTCATATCTTGAATTAAAATTTCAATTTTTTTTAAATTTATAAAACCATGCAATAAGAATATCGGTATGTTAAATTTTATTTCATTTTAATTCCTTCTTCAAGTGTTTAATTTTTGCCTTTATTTGTAATCGACCGTTATCGATGATATTAGCAGCAATGAAGGATGGTTCTTCTTTGACAATTACTCTTAATATGTCTGATTTTAATTTATAAGCTTCGATTAATAGTTTGATATCATCCGGATCAGCACCATTTATCACCACGTCAACTACATGGAGAGCTAACTGAGGTTTATCATTTTTAAATAGTTTTTCGGCATGTTCCAAGAAATTTCGTTCATCAGTGATGTTTAAAAATTCTCGAGCAATCTCCTCGGATTTCGCAGGAAACAAATCGGTGGGATTACCTGAATCATACCATCCGTGATATAGACGATGAGTGGCGTGAATGGCGAATCGTGGGCAACCGTAGATTGGTCTTAAAATGGGATGATTTTCGTATTTTTCGGGATATATTTCTAAAACTTCGTGATAGATTTGTTCAAACCATTTTTCTTGGTTCATTCTTTTTACAACCTCATCGTGGATAAAATTCAATGCCTCTGAAGTGATGGATAATATTTCATCCACTTTATCCTTACCTTCAATGAAAGGCCCATGACCAGGGATAATGTATCTTGCTTGTTTTTGCCTCATTTTATCCATCGCATTAGCCCAATCTTTTGGATATCGCTGAACTTTATAAGGATTACCCACATTGGGAAAAGAAGATACCATCAAATCTCCCGTGCATATGGTTTCTTTTTCGGGTATCCACATCCAAATCGAGTCATCAGTTTCTCCTTTGTCATGATAAATCTTAAACTCGACCCCTCCTAATTCGAATTCATATGATGCATCATTACCTCGTAATATTATTGTAGGATCAAGGGTTTCCTGGGCTGACCTTGGTTTAGTATCTCCACCCACTGAGGCAAACTGCATTCGATTTATCCACGCATGATAATTTTCTAACATCCTATATTTTTCAAATCTTCTAATGCAATTCTCATGAGCTATTACTTCGGGCATCTTCCAATTCTTCTCTTTAATTTCGTTTATAAAGGGCGCAAATCCAAATGCGTGATCAAAGTGCCCATGACTGAAGATTGCGAATTTTACTTGCTTATCAGTGAGTTCTCGAGCTTGTTTAAAGACTTTTGGTCCATATTCTACTATGGGGAAATCAAAGATGACCAATCCTTCATCAGTTTCAAAAAGTCCCATATTACCAAATGCAGGGATCAAGTGACATCTTCCATCTGCAAAGGTGGATAAAGGGTGCACGCCAATGAAATCAGAGATTCCTTCAGTTACTTGTCTTACCATCTTTTTTCACATGTTTTTATTTTAATTATATTTTTGTGTTCATGCATAAAAATGTACACCATGGATGAAGATATAATCAAAAAAATAATCATGAATTTGGGATAATGGCAATGTTTTTTTAATATCGAAGGGAATCTAAATTAAAAACTTAAATTTTATATTAAGGTTTTAAAATTTGAACAAACCAATTGCGGTATTAGGTGGAGGCAACGGAGGCCATCAAATGGCTTTAGATTTGACTTTACGAGGTTTCGACGTGAATTTCTGCGAGCATCCTGATTTTAAAGAATCATTTAAGAATACGCTTGATACCAAAATAATCGAGAATACTGGATTGATTGAAGATAAGGCAAGGATTCATGAAGTCACGTTGGATTTTAAAAAGGCAATGAAAGATGTTGATATCATTTACCTTGTTATTCCCGCGATCGCGCATGAAAGCTTTTTTGATAACATGATCCCCCATCTTAGAGATGGTCAATTGGTCGTTATATGGGCAGGTGATGCAGGTGCACTCCGGTTAGCCAAAAAGTTAAGAGAAGAGGCGCCAAGGAAAAGAATCAACATTGCAGAGACTAATACTTTACCCTATGGAACTAGGCTTCTTGGTCCCTCTAAAGTTGATTTATTCGTTAAAGCGAAAAAGATGTTTTTCTCCACTTTTCCGGCAAAGGAGACAGAGGAAATGCTAGGAATGGTAAAAGAGACGTTCCCCGTATTAGAATCAATCGACAATATCTTATCCGTATCATTCAGCAATCCAAATCCTACTGTACATCCTCCTGGTACATTATTAAACATCGGACGAATCCAATGGTCTAAAGGAGACTTCTATCTATATCGAGAGGGAATCACAGAGGCTCCATCGCGAATTATTCGAATGGTTTATGACGAAACATTAGCCGTGGCGAAAGCTTTCGGTTTTAGAATGAGAGAATTCGAAGATGAGCAGTTTAGAAATCCATGTAGCGTCATGTGTGTAGATTTTTGGGCGCCATTCGATAAAGGAGGTATAGTAGCCAACATGAAAGGCCCATCAAGTATATATAACAGGTACATTACTGAAGATCTTCCCTATGGTTTAGTACACAGATCACAACTAGGAGACTTGGTGAACGTCCCTACTCCCATAATTGATTCCATAATTAACTTAGGATCTGGCATCTGTGAAAGTAATTTCTGGAAAGGTCGAACCTTGATGGACCTGGGTTTAGATGGAATGAACAGAGAACAAATCATGGAATACCTCCAAATGGGATGCTAATTCATGATTATTGAGGTATGCTTTATAAAAAAAGTTAAGAAGTTCTTAAATTTCGCATTATTTCTTCAGCTTGGTTCACGACGCGCTCAATCAACTCTTTCACTGTAGGGATATCGTCACAAAGTCCAAGCCCTTGTCCAATAGTCATCATTCCTGCCTTTACATCTCCTTCTTCATACATCTGTCTGGTAAACATTCCTGATGCTGCCTTAAAAAGGTCAGTATCCGGCGCACCTGACTCTTCTAATTCGAGGATGTTTTGAGCTGCTGGATTGTGCCATACTCGAAGTGCATTATTAACAGATCTCAAAACGATGGCTGTGTCATAAGGGGTACAACCAAGAAGCGCTTCTTTTAAATTATCATGGATGGGACATTCTTTTGTAATCAAAAGGCGTGAGCCGATTAAAACTCCTTCTGCGCCCAAAGCTAATGCAGCGACTAATCCTCTTCCGTCAACCACACCACCCCCCGCAATAACTGGTATATCTACGGCATCAACAGTGGCAGGCGTTAATACAAAAGTCCCAATATCGAATTTTCCTACATGGCCACCATTCTCCCACCCAACGACTTCCACAATATCGGCTCCCAGCGAAGCAGCTTTTTCCGCATAACGCACGCCTGCACATTTATGCATCCAGATGATATCATGTTCTCTGAAAAGATGAAGAAATTTTTCAGGAGCCTCGTGGCCAGAGGTTTCGATTATTTTAACCCCTTCATCAATCATTACCTTGAGGTGTCTCTTTTGGTTTGGCGGTTTTAGCATCGGAAATAAGTTCATGTTCACCGCAAATGGCTCTTTAGTAAGACTTTTAAGTTTTTGCAGGGCCTCTCGTAATGGTTCAGGTTTTCTATAGATAGCTGAAGCTAAAATACCAAGTCCACCCGCGTTAGAGCATACAGCGGTGAATTCAGGGCCTGTTAACGCCATCATCGTACCGCATATTATTGGATTTTTAATTCCCAAAATTTCGGTAACTTTTGTTTTTATCATTTTTTTACTCTCCAAATAGTTAATACGTATTAACTAGATTTTTAATACTTATTAGCTAAACTGATCTTTTTAAAAAATCTTAATCCTTTTAATAGTAAAAATCTTGATATTAAAATAAATATTTGAATTTATCATGTTGAAGATCACTTCTCAAGAATATTACAATAAAGTCCTAGGTTCTTGGTTAGGCAGAATTTCAGGAGACCATGTTGGGGCTCCAGTGGAGTTCATGCCTTCCTTTGATATAAAGAACAAATACGGAGAGATTACCTATTATCCAGAACCAATAGATCTAAATTATGTTAACGATGATGAAATGTATGAAATATGTGCGTTAATAGCTTTAGAAAAGAATGGAATTGACATGACTTCCAAGCATATTGCCCAAGAATGGATAGATCTTCTTTATAAATTTAATTTTACCGCAGAAAAAGTAGCATTAAAAAACTTGAGGTCGGGTATTTGGCCACCTGAATCGGGAATTCATGAGAATGTATATCATGATGCCATTGGAGCTCAAATGAGAGCAGACATATGGGGTCAAATTTCTCCAGGTTGTCCAGAGATTGCAAAGGAATATGCTAAAATTGATGGATGCATTTCTCATGCTGGGATTGGAATTCAAGGAGAAGTTTTCATAGCTATCTTAATTTCTCAAGCATTCTTCAATTCAGACATAACTGAAAACATACAATTTGCACTTAGACTGATGCCTTCGGAAAGTGAAAGTTCCTATACTCAAATGGTGCTTTCCGCACGTGAGATTTATGAGCAATATTCAAATGATTTCAGAAAAGCTCGGAGGAAACTAGTTAAATATTGGAGGCAAATTCTAAACGATGAGTTGATACCTGCTGTTCCTCCTAAAAGTAAACAAAGATTAAGCTTTCTAACTGAATACATACCTGAAGTTCATACTCCCGATGTACATGTTTTACCTAACATCGGTATCATCATTCTTTCATTATTATTTGGAGGGGATGATAAAGAAGATCCTTTAGGAAAATCCATTTGTATAGCAGCAATGATGGGATTCGATACTGACTGTAATTGTGGTAATATTGGCGCCATTATAGGTGCACAGTTAGGAGCTGATAAAATTCCGTCAAAATGGAAAGATCCCTTACAAGATACTTTCTCAACTTATGTAAAAGGTCATGAGAAGTGGAAAATATCTCAATTGGCTCAAAGGATTGCTGATATTGGAAAATTAGTCACTAAAAATAAGTGTCAAAATAAAGTTACTATTAATGAATAAAAAAGTTCTTTAATTAGATTATAGAAATAAATTAGATTTAAGGAAATTAAGTGATGAATATATTAGCTATTGACTTGGGAACTCAAAGTATTCGAGCAGCAATTACAAATGAAAAAGGTGAAATCTTAACATTATCACAATTACCACAAGAAGTAAACTGCCCACATCCAGGATGGGCTCAGCAAAAGCCTGAAACTTGGTGGAAACTAGTAAAAAAAGTAATAAAAAAGATCATTAATACCTCTGAAATTGAAATCAATTCAATACAAGGAATTTGTACATGTGGACAGATGCACGGACCAGTTGGTATTGATGATGAGGGGAATATAACTACTGAATGGACACAGATTTGGATGGATAAGCGATGCGAAAATATCTGTAAAATGATAAAAAAGAACCATGATCAAGCGGAACTTGCTAAAATTACGGGAAATCCAATCACGACAGGCTGGCCAGGGGTTAAAGTCCGATGGATTAAGGACAATCAACCAGAGCTTTATAATAGAACAAAAGTCTTTCTTGTTCCTAAGGATTTTATAAATTTTCAACTCACAGGAGTAGCAGCTACGGATCATAGTGAAGCTTCTGGGACTTATTTATATGATTTCAATAAGAATGGTTATAATGAACAAATGGCAAAAATCTTAGACATAAATTTAGCCAAATTTGCCCCTATATTCAATTCATATGACATAATTGGAAAAATAAAAGAAGAGACAGCGGAAGAGATGGGAATCCCAAATAATATACCAGTTGTAGCAGGAGGGGGAGATTTCATTGTTTCATTATTAGGCTTGGGGCTTGCCGGAGAAGGATCTGCCGTTGATATGACCGGTACGAGCACTTTATTTGTAGTGCATAAGAATAAACCAATCGTCAATCCATTAGTCCAAAATCTAAGGCATGTAATTAATGGGTGGGTTCCCTTCACGATGCTAGATACGGGAGGATTGAGCATGAAATGGTGCAAGGATCTTTTGAGTTCCATGGGAAATAAAGAAATCTCGTATGAAGAAATGATTAAAATGGCTGCAGATGTTCCAGTAGGATGTGAAGGATTATTATTTTATCCGTACATGCTCGGTGAACGCCGAAAAGAGAATGTACTAGCCAGAGGATGCTTTTATGGCTTGACAATAAATCATAAAGCCGCCCATCTAGCTCGTTCCATAATGGAAGGAGTAGCATTAGCAATCGGAAAAGACGTTTTAAATTTTAGAAATCTAGGTGTTAACATCAATCAAGTCTATTGTTTAGGCGGTGCTACTCGTAATAAACTACTGTATCAAATTAAAGCAGACGTGATGAATCTTCCACAAATTTTAACTGAAGAGCCCGAAGCAAGTTTAAGAGGGTGTGGATTATTAGCTGCATATGGATTAGGATTTATTGATGATATTGGCGAAGTGGCAAGGCTAAAGAACTCAAAAACTAGAAGAATTAAGCCGAATGAAGATGCTGCCAGCATATACAAGAATGTTTTAAAGGAATTCATTCGGATGTACGATCATCTACTTGGATATTGGCACGAGAATAGAGAAAAATAGGTTAGAAATATACACGTTCAATAATGGGCTTTACGGTGTCTTGAAAAATAACCTTGCCCATTTGTCTATACCCTTCCATTGAAAAATGAAGCCCATCGATGTATGCCCACTCATTTTTTAGATTACCCTCATCATCCATCATTCCTTTATACAAATCAGCATGTGGAATTTCTTTATCAAGAAAATATTCCTTCAACATGATATTTAACTCTATTTTTCTCTGATTATAAGATACGCTTGATTGTTCCATCCTGATGGGTGGTATGGTCCCTCCAATGGACTTAATGCCAAAATCTTTAGAGATTTCATGTAATTCTACCAAATTAGCTAGGATTTTATCATTAGGAATTCCCCATCCTAAATCGTTTGTTCCACCAATAATTATTGCGTAATCGGGTTTAGGCCGAATTTTTATCAAATCAACATCTACTCTCGTTAAGAAATTACTGGTTAATTCTCCAGGCACGCCCTTGTTTATAAAAAGCAAGGAATCGAGAATTTCATCTTCAATACTTCCTAAATTTCTCTCTAGATGGTCTACACAGAAATTATTGAGCCAATATTCATATTGAGATT
>SDNN01000220.1 GCA_004524425.1 Promethearchaeota archaeon | reverse complement strand
GCGATTTAATTCAGAAAAAGTTTCCTCAGAAGAAATAGCCATCTTAGATAATAATTCTGAATGGTTAGGAATTCCTAAAAGTTTCTTGATGGAATGTGCTGGCTATTCATTTGCCATGGAAGTCATAAAAAGATATAACTTTGATGAAGGAAATGATTCAAAAGTGGCAATCTTTTGCGGAACGGGCAATAATGGTGGGGACGGTTTTGTCATTGCACGCCATTTAGCATCCTTCGGGATTAAGGTCCTAGTAATATTACTGGGAATCCCTGACAAAATAAGAACTGAAGAGGCAAAATTAAATTGGAAAATCATCTCACAAGGACTTGATTACACGATAAAAACGGTTATTGTTAATGATTCTACTGATATCGGAAAGATAGGAATGATGATTGAAGATGATGGGTCATATAAAATCGTTATTGATGGTTTATTAGGTACTGGTATCAGCGGAAAAATAAGGGAACCTATTTCTTCTGCAATAGACTTAATTAACGCGCTTAAAGAGGAGGAGAAGGAGAAGATTAATGTAATATCTATAGATGTGCCTTCAGGAATGAATCCCGATACAGGCATAGTATCCGATAAAACAATTAATGCTGATTTAGTGATTACTTTTCATCGAAAAAAGAATGGAATGGATGTTAATAGCGATTTTATCACTGAGATCGTCGTGAAATCCATTGGCGTACCTCAAGAGGCAGGATTATTTGTTGGAAAAGGTGATATACTTCCCACTTTAAAGAATAGAAAGGTGGACAATCATAAGGGGCAATTTGGAAGAGTTTTAGTGATTGGAGGCTCAAGAAACTATTCAGGAGCACCAGCTTATACTTCAATGACGGGAATAAATTTTGGATGCGATTTGGTAATCACTTATACTCCTCAAATTATAGGAGATGTCCTAAGAGGTTATTCTCCAAACATGATAGTCAGAACTAGTCCAGGTGATTGGCTTAATATAAAGGCAACAAACGAGCTTTTAGAGTTGATTGATTGGTCTAATTCGATAATCATTGGTCCAGGGATGGGATTAGAAAAAGAATCTGAAGATCTTTTGGTTGAATTATTAAAATATTTACAAGAACAGAAAAAGAATTTTGTTCTTGATGCTGATGCTCTCAAGTTGGTTAAGAGTCATTTGGAATTACTCAAGGGAAGACTAGGAATATTAACCCCTCATGAAGGAGAGTTAAGAATCATGACCGGTACTGAATTACCTGCTTATAATCAAATAGAGAAACGTGGCAAAATTATCTTGCAATTAGCTAAGAAACTTGATGTTACTCTTTTGGTCAAAGGGCCATATGATTATATTAGTGATGGAAAAGTATTGAAAATAAATAGAACGGGGTGTCCAGAAATGTCAATAGGAGGCACGGGAGATGTTTTAGCAGGTCTTTGTGCATGTTTTCTCACCATCGATAATCCACCATTTCGATCTGCGTGTTCTGCTGCTTTTCTTAACGGATATTTAGGAGAATACTGTAAAAATAAAATTGGTGCTCGATTTACTGCGACTGATATGATTGAAAACCTTAATGATTCAATAATTGAATTATTAAAACAATAATAGAATTTATTATTAAGAATATAGTTTATTCTTCCAAAAAAGATGTTAATTTTTGAGGATTTTTTTTAGTTTTTCCAAATTAAAAAATATATAAAGAGTTAATATATTATATAGTTAGTAAAAAAAAATCATCTATAGTACTAAAAATTATGTTGAGGTTATTACCGAATGGGACTTCAAGTATTTCGCATTGAAGATGATGGAACAACAACGGAATTGACGTCTGAAGGGGCTATTAAAAATATCCTTAAAAAGGATAAGAGTTATGTTATCGTGGCAGATGAAGTGCGTAAGGTCTTTCTATGGAAAGGAATAAATAGTAGCGTTCGCTCAAAATTCATAGGGGCCAAAAGAAGCCAGGAAATACGCGGACAAGTGGGAATGCACTATGGAGTAGTGGCTCTTGATGAAGGGGATGAAACTCCCGAGTTTTTAAATATTATTGGAGGAAAAACTGAAGCAGGAATCGCAAAAGAAATCAGGGAAGAGAAGCGTGCTGCTCCTGCAGGAGGCGGAGGAGGAGGGGGTCATCCATTAAGAGAAAAACCCGTTTTTGCGCCGCCAGAACCGGCGGAAGGCATGAATATTGCTGGTACGAAAACAATCACTTCTCAAAATACGGGACCATTATATACTGGACAGGAATCCGCACAATATTATCAACCAGATCTACAGATAAATTTTGATCAAATAATGCAAAAATTAGAGGAAATTAAGATACCTGATGGGTATGAAAGAGAATTAATCATTATCGGGAATCATGCATATTCTGTGGTGGAAAAAGTGCAAACTTTTCTCGGTAAAAAGCAAATTGAAAAAGTAATTGAAGAAGTTGGTTCCATACCAGAGGGAATCTTTTTTGCTGAAGGATATTCTCCACGCGTGCTTTCTGAAAATGGAAAAATTTTAGCAATCGAATTTTTAAAACGTTCAGGGGGAGGCGAAGCAGGACCCGCAGAATATAAGGATAAAAAAGAAATATTAAAAGATCAAATTAAAGCCCAACTTGGGGGAAAATAACATTATTTTGGGTTTTTTAACTACTCAATTACTAATCAGCTAGCTTGTTTCTCAAGCATTTAGGTAACTCTCACTTATTCTTACTTTTTTTAAACCCATGCCATATCAACTTCTTAGAAATATAGATTTTTAAAGATAAAACCTTTTATAATATTAAAAAGTGATAAAAAGTAAATTCCTAAAAATTTACCATGTCAAACCTAACGCCTGAAGAGGCAAAAAGTTTATCAAATTTCCTTGCCAATATCACTGAACATACTGAATTAGAAGCATTGGCATTAGTAACGAAAGAAGGATTGCGTCTTGCATTTTCTTGCATTCCTACCTATGAAATTGACCCAGATCTATTCTCGAGCTTAAGTGCAGTGGTAATGAAAAGTGGTGATGATGCAGTCAGTACTCTTGGATACCATAATTTACTAGAAGTTGTATTAAGAGGTGAAGATGCATTCATCATACTCAGCTCAGCAGGTCGTTTCTTTTTAATGGGAGCTTCAAGAAAAATCGCAGATTTAGGTAAAATAGTTAGTGTATTTAGATATTATGCGAAAGAAATAGGAGCTAGATATCCCGTGCAGTGAATTAAGCTAATTTTTTTAATTCATCTGCCCATTAAGCAAAAATATAACTAGCTCTTGTTCATTAAAAGGTTTCTAAGGCGAAATAGCAAAGTAATAGTATAAATAAAAAATAAAATATATAATATTTAGATTTAACAAGAGAATCTTTAGTAAAATTTACGAGATAAAATAACATTTAAATTTGTAAATAATTATTTTGAGATTATAATGCCCGAAGTTAAAATTTTTGTTGATGTAAGAGAAGATTCCAATAGTATAGTGCAAATCAGTCCGACTAACGCAGACAAATTAGACGTTTCTCCTGGTGAAACCATCGAGATATTCAATCCAGACAACAACATGAATACAACCGGGACTATTGAAATTTCAGAAGCAGCATTGGATTTTGCGGGTCAAATTTCTAAAAATATTATTGATGCTCTTCAGTTTACGGGGATTGAATTAGTTTTAAGAAGTAAAACTGCGCCAGCTCAACCCACGGCAACACTTCAAGCAGAGCCTGCTCCAAAGGCTAAGCTAGAACCTCCAACCCCCCATTTACCGGGAGTTGCTCCAAAAATAACTGCACCTCCTAAATTCACTCCTAAACCAAAGTCTAGTCCGCCACCTCAACCAACCCCTGAACCTGCGCCCGCACCCAGCCCTGAAGAGCCAGCAATACACCAACCCTCGCCCACACCTCCACCTCAACAACCAGCAGCGCCTCAGCCTGCACCATCGTTCCAGCCTTCTCCTGCTCCCCAAACGCCATCGCAGATGCCTCAAATAACACCACCACCCAAATTCTCAGCACCTCCCCAGACTCCATCGCAAATGCCAACTGCACCACAAACGCCAGCTCAACCAAGCCCTCAACCTGTTGGCGGTCCGGGATCAATGGCACCAGAAATGCCCGTAGAACCTTATCCAAATAAAATAGATATAAACATGTTGAAAAGCCAAAGAAATGGCGTGATACTAAATGTTTCCATAGATAATTCCATTCAGGGAGGAAGAGTCAAATTAAGCAATGCTACACTACAACAATTAGGACTGGGGCAAGGAATGCTCATTGCTTGGGAAGATCCGTTAACAAGAGCAAATGGTTCGGCACGCATAGATGCTGCTGAGATCGGAAGTACTGAAATTGCCATAAGCAGGGACACGAAAGAGGATACAAATATTCAAGCAGAACAAATTGTAGTTTATTCTACAGAGCCTCCAATACAAAAAGCTTCAGAAATAATGCTGGAGGTTCAAGCGCAACCAAATCTAATGGGTTATTGCCATGTAAGTCCTAGAACTCAACACACGCTCTCTATTACCAATGATGATGTATTAGCATTTGAAGATGAACTCACGGGAGCAATAGGAGCAGGCAAGGTAAAAATTGAAGAATCCGCACCTGATAATGCCATTATTATTGATAGTGAAATATTGGAAGCCTCAGGAATCGGAAGTTTCGAAGTCAAGGTATCAAAAAATCAAAGGCAAATCATACCCTTACAGAG
>SDNN01000219.1 GCA_004524425.1 Promethearchaeota archaeon | reverse complement strand
TTCGAGAATTACTTAGTTTTGCCAGTCCTCGACGCATTCCCTATATTATTCAATTAAATAAACGCGATGTAGAGGATAAGATTGAGATTACCGAATTTAAGAAACAGCTAGGTCTTCCATCCGAAGATCAATACGCCGACGGAACGCTAGTGGTGTATCCTGTGATCGCCCTCACGGGGCAAAATGTTGCTGAGACTTTTCGGGATTTATTGGGGCAGGTCCTTTTCAATTTGTTCAATTTTTCTTAAAAGTTTTATTTCACTTTTATTTTTACTTTAAGAATTATTCTCCTTTTTTCATATTAAAATTAGTTAAACTTCATCTTGAAAATTAAATGCAAAGTGAGAATTGTCCTTAGGAGGTCCAAGCTCGGGTATTATACCTTCGCTTTGGATGAATTGTTTAGAAAACTTAAATTTTCCAAAAAAAGTCATTACTTTCCATACTACGTAATTATGGAGATTGGGATGCTGGATCTCTCGAAGCCATTCTTTATAGCATTTCTTCGAGCAAAAATACAGTGATCCACTAGAATTTTGAGTATTTCTATGTTTTACCCTCCTTTTGCTCGATCTGGGAAAAATTTTCTTACAATATTCGCACTTCATTATTCAAAGCGACTCCATTCTCTCATTACACAAGAGAAATCTTAATATCATAATTAAGAGACTCGAATTATTTAAAGAAAAAATATATATATTCAAGTAAAAAAATTAAAAAAAATAAGTCTAGAAAGAACCTTATCTTCTTTATGGTTTTTCTCTTTCTTTTTCCTTTTTAAATATCTGTCTCTTTTATCAGTTATGGACACCGAATATGATTTTATAACACCTGAATTTTTACACTTGATCTTTTTCAAACAAAAAAGCATCGTAATCTTTCCGCACGTGGACCTCAAGCATCTTAGAGGGTTAGAAGCATTCACGATTGGCTATAATCTAATCGATCTCGAAGCCACCGCTCTCTATAATATTCGAGAGATGGTAAAAAGCGACGCAGAATCCTACTCCCATACGCCTAATTATCACCTCATCTATAACCTCGATAAAGAAAAAGCCAAACAACTCTTGGACCTCGAGAACGCCCACGCCATCCTCAACATTACTCAGAATGCTTCCGATTTGGTTGAAATCGCCAACGAAAATTTCATTTTTTACAACAAAAAGTCCTCTAAATTCTTGAATTACGACTTTTCCAATAAGGATCTCAAAATGGAGCGAATGATCCTCAGCCTCGCCAAGACCTATGATATGATTCGAGACGAGCTTCAAAATATCAAGCAAACCGCTAATAAGATCTATACTACTTTGATGAATTCCCCTGAAAAATTTAATATAGATAAGCTTACAGACACATATAAGTTAGCAGAAAAGGATAAAATTATCGAATTCACGGAAAATTATTATGATATTATTCTTCCCGGTGATAATGATGATCAATGCAACGCAGAAGAAGGATCTGATAAACTTTCTCATGATCTTCCCAAGGGTGCAGAAAACCTAGCACTTGATTTTAGCAGTGAATTCAATATCATCCACTCACAAAATAAACGAATATTTCAAGTCTTTATCATACAACTTGACGAATATCGCACAAAAAATGTGAATCAGAGTAATTTAGAACTTAATGAATTATTTACTCCCAGTAGTCTTTATAATTATTTACGACGGCATCATTGGTCGGAAGGGATCCCACGAAATTTTCTTATTCAGTGGAAAAACGCACTCTCTATGAATGGGGGACTCTCAGAAGAGGATTTGATGGATTTTCAATTGATTTTGCAAGATTTAGGCATTCAATATAATATTTTTGAACAAGATATAGTCAACAAAGAGACTAATAAAAATAAAAATAGATTACAATATAAGAAATATGAATTAGATTTCGAAAAAACAAAAATAATTAATGGCATAGAAGAATCTATTCCCTCTCTTTCAGATTTTCCTAAATTCAGAGAATGGGTGATCCAAAAATTAAATATTATTGAAGAGAGGCTAAGGAATAGTAAATAACATTTCTAATTCTTCTGTTTTATAATTTGCTCCCACAGTACTCGCAATATCGTAAATTCTGCTGGCTTTCATTTAGTTTAGATCCACAATGAGGACAAAAGGTGAAACCAGTCTGATCTAATTTTTTTTGAGGTTTTTGATAATCTTTTTCTTTATATTCAAAATTAAGCTCAACATTTTCAGGAATTATCAATTTTTTAGTTGAATAACCACAATTATTACAAACTTCATCATTATATCTCATAGAAGCCCCACATTTAGGACACTTAATGATTAATTGGAACCCACAATAGTTACAACGTTCACTATACGAATGTACGGAAGCATTGCATCTGGGACATTTTATTTCTGGGCGGAAAAAATACCTATTTAATCCTAGCATTATAAGGGGGGCAAGAAATACTAAGATTAAAAGTGCCCAAAATAATTGGAATACCAAAAGAATTAAAAATACACTTAATAATATCAAGGTTAAAATACATGCGTAGCTTAATCTTTTTCCTACTGTATCTGGGGATTCAACACTCATTTTTGCTTCAAAAATTTTTTGTTCTCTAAGAAATAAATAAATTGCTGGAATTAAATTTTTATTCCTTATAAATATTAATTGATAAGCTCATTTTGTTTTAATATCTTTTTTATGTATTTCTGTGCCACAATATGGACAGCGTCCCGCTTCTATATCTTTTGAAGATAATTTTTCCCCACAAGCGAAGCAATTCATTGTATCTTCCCCAAACATCACTTTTTCAATATTTTTTTTCTTAGATTCTTCTTTCATATTCTTCATTTTGATATGAACTTCTCGGTCATTGTTATATCATTATTTAAGTATCCCTACAATTTTAATTAAAATGAATGGAGTCCAGTTTTTATTTAAAGCATAATCCTAAAATTTAAGTGTTTAAGATTGCTATTAATATTAGAAAAAAATTTAAGAATAGATTAATAAATAATTAAAAAGAAAAAGAGGTTAATCATATGCCAGGTTCACACGGAAGTTTAACAAAAGCAGGAAAAGTCAAAATGCAGACCCCGAAGATTGAGAGGACGGGTGTAAATGCAACTCCAAAAAAACCTCCAAGAATGCGTTATCGAGAGTTATATGAAAAACGCATTGAAAAAGGAAAATATGGCGGGCAGCCAGACTCAATTGGAGCGAAAAGATCGAAGTATAAATAATTGTATTTTTTTAAACCTATTTCTGTAACTATATTCAATTTATTGAATAGTAAATTAGAGAGAAAGCATTGTTTTCATTTTCTTAAGGATAAAACGATTCCTATATAATAGTCCTATATGAAGTAAATTAATTTCTCTGTTTTTTTATATCTTTTAGTGCTGTTAATTCTAGAAATCAATAAATGGGTATTTTTTCCCTCTAGAATTAAAAATTTTAATAAAAAATTATGAATTTAATATGATGAGCAAATAAACAAAACAAAGTAGAGGTTTTTTGATTGAGAAAAAAGGTCGTAATCATTGGAGCTTTAGGGTATGATTTTCACGTTTTTAATACTATCTTCAAAGATGATGAAGATTATGAAGTTTTAGCATTTACTATTGCTGGTGAGCAAAATGTGGGAACAACAGAAGAAACGCAGAGATTTTATCCATCTGAATTAGCGGGTGATTTATATCCGAAAGGTATTCCAATGATTTCTGAGGATAATTTAGAAGATTTCATAATAAATAATCAAATAGATGAGGCTATTTTTGCATATTCTGATATTTCTCACTTAAATCTTATGCACGTTGCTTCAAGGGCGCTTTCTGCAGGAGCAAATTTTCGTCTTATTTCCGAGCGCTTTACACAAATTAAAGCAAGAAAGCCGGTTATTTCCGTTTGTGCAGTTAGAACGGGATGTGGGAAAAGTCAAGTTTCAAGGGCCGTATATAGGTATTTAAATAGCAAGGGATATAAAATTGTGGCAATAAGGGAACCAATGCCTTATGGTGATTTAATTCAACAAAATGTGATGAGATTTGAAACGTATGAAGATTTAGATAAATATGATTGCACTATAGAGGAGAGAGAGGAATACGAACCATATTTACAACAAGGTTTAGTTATTTATTCTGGAGTTGACTATGAAAAAATAATTCGTGAAGCAGAACAAGAGGCTGATGTTATTGTCTTTGATGGAGGAAACAACGAGATTTCGTTTTACAATCCAGATTTATTATTTGTTGTTGTTGATCCTCTAAGACCAGGTCATGAAATATTGTATCATCCAGGTGAGGTAAATGCTAGAGACGCGGATGTATTTATAATCAATAAAATGAATTCTGCAAAGCAAGCAGATGTAAAGATAGTAGAAAAAAATTTAGATGAAGTAAATCCAAATGCCATAAGGATATATACAGATTCTGTAGTAAGTCTTGATAATACTTATGATATAAAGGGAAAAAAAGTGGTTGTAGTAGAGGATGGCCCAACATTGACTCATGGGGAAATGTCTATTGGAGCAGGTTATATCGCCTCTAAAAACGCGGGAGCTGAGATTATTGATCCAAAACCATATTTAAGTGGATCGATGAAGGATGTTTTTGAAAATTTCCCACAGATCGAAGAAGTCGTACCTGCTATGGGATATAATGATGATCAGATCTCAGACTTAGAAGAAACTTTAAATAAAGCAAAATGTGATTTTATAATAAACGCTAGCCCT
>SDNN01000218.1 GCA_004524425.1 Promethearchaeota archaeon | reverse complement strand
TCATCTGCAACCACTTGAAATTGATTATCTTTAATGCTGATTTCCTCATTTATAAAAAGAGCTAAAATTTCTCCGATATGAGTGTTGATCTCCATTCCGGGTATGATAATTAAATCCGAATTTTTATTCTTTTTCTTTAAAATATTATAAGCCTTCAACGTATCATGGTCAGTAATAGCAAATCCATCTAATTTCCTCATCTTAGCATATTTCAATGCAATTTCAGGAGTTATTAGTGCATCACCGGAATAAATTGTATGAATATGAAGATCCAGTTTAATTGAATTCATTTTTTTATACCATTAAAATGAATTATTAACTAATTGAATAAATTCATCAAGATAAAAGGAATAGAACAAAATAGCTACAAAACATATACCGGCAAGAATAATTCCAGGATCAAAGAAAGCTTTTTCAGTATTTCTAGCAATTTCAGGCTTTGCCGATGTTAAATACATATATCTAAATATTACATATAAGATAATGGGAATTGTGAGAATTGCTAAATATTCATGTAAGTTAACTGATTCTGCCATGAATAGATTAAAATGAATAATTAGGTAAAGAGAGTAAGTAATAAATAATGAGCAAGCTATAATCACATGAAATTGTCCTAATAATTCCATGGAATATTTATCATAACTTTTTTTATGGGCTGCTGCATTTTCCTTTCCCGACGAATTGAGAAGTATTAAATCGCCTTTTCTTTTTGCAATAACTAAGAATAAAGCAATTTCAAAAATGGCGAGGAACAACCAAGGAGAGATAAAAACTTCAATCAGAAAACATCCTGCTAGTGCCCTCCATAAATAAATTAATGATAGAATTAAGATATCAATGAAGGCATATTTTTTAAAGATGTGATTATATAACTGCCCTGTTATAATGATTAAAACAATCATAATGGTGAAATTGATATTATTGATTAAAAAGATAAGTGAAAAACCAATAATGCTTGATAAAACAAGAATCATAAAAATCGCAAAAGTTATGGAGAGCTCTCCGGAAGCTAGTGGTCTATTTTTAATTTTTTCGGGATGCAGTTTGTCTTTTTCTCTATCCATAATATCATTTATAATGTAATTAATGGATGAAGCACAACATAACAGAACGAAACCAATAAAAAGTTTAGGATATAAAGAAAAGTCTAGTAAACTCTCGCTGAAAAATGCACCAAGAAATATCAATCCGTTCTTATATTGCTGGCGGATTCTTAGTAGATTTACTATATTCCTAATTTTATGTGCCATTATAAATTTTTTAAAATGCGCATTTAAATTAAACTTTATTAGCGTAAAAGATGCTTTTTGGTTTTATTTTTTTTAGCATTTTATATCCTAAACGGCTAAACATGCTAGTTTCTGATTTTAACTGAATCATAGCAGTATTACTTTCGAACATGATTACTTCTAAGGAAGAATATGGAATTGTTATTTTTTTTCCAAATATATTTTTTATGATAATATTTTCTACTTCATCAATCTCATTCTCTAAAGAATTATCTTGCCCAGAACTGCCATTGAGATGGATTTCCTGCACGTATCCCATTTCTAGGTTATTCACGGGCTTTTTAATATAAACTTGGGTAAAAATTTTATTTTTTATTAACCAATTTATTACATATATTTCAGATTTCCTGTATTCAAGGTTTTTGGTGATCGGAAGATAGATTTTATTCGGTCGAATAATTAGATCTTTCAATTTAAGATTTAGATTTTCATTTGTCATTACATTTTCAAGTTCCATTCTATAATCATCAATGTTATCAGAAACATCCACCTGGTTACATCTAAATATTTTCAAATGCCCTTTTAACTTGAGAAATAAATCTTGGCCTTCGAGATTCTTGATGAATGTTATTGAATTTGGTAGTTTCGTTTTCTTTATTGATTTTAAGATTTCTTTCTTTTCATTTTTAAAAATATAATTTCCGTCAGTATTTTTCTCATCTAAATCAATTTTTTTTAGCTTTAATGGAGTATTATTTTCGAAATAATAAGTTCCATCCATTTTGACTTCATTTTTAGTATAATATGAAGCATCTAGAGTCATTTTTTGATTTGTTTTCAAATTAATGATAATATATTGATCAGAATTGCAAGCATCATCAAGAAATCTAATATCTTTCAATTTACCTAGGATGAGTTCACTCGTTATTTTATTTCTGAACATGAAATCTTTATCAAGATCCAATTTATAGAGTTCTTTTCTATTTAACTCTTGAAAAACTGAAGAAAGGTCTTCTAATTCAAATTTTTCCTTAATCTTTTCATTAGCTACTAGTTTAAATGCTTTCCGAGCATTTTGAAACTTTTTAGCATATTTTATCTGCTTTTTTCTACTTAAACATATGAAAGGAAGTATAGCTTCCTTAATTGGTTTTAGTTGATCATCTAATATTGCGGCAATTCTAAAATAAGAAGGAGGATGAGAATTCATAATATTGGCCAGAAGAGAGCCTCTCGATGGTTGAATCATTGAGCTATATAAATAGCGAGCAGTTTCATTGTAATCTAAAAATTGATTATCCTCAGTTATTTTTTCATCACATAAAAGCATCGTATTCAAGCCAAATTCGCGGCCAGTGGCGTAAAAGCTTTCTAAGTTATAGAGTGCTTTAGCAAGCTCTTTAGAATACCCTGCTTTCTTCGCATTCAAATCTGCCCTGGCTTCTAAGTATCTGACAATTACAAAAATTACCATAAAGATTAAAAGATTAATTAGAATAAAATAGATCATAGGAATTTCAGGATCTCCAAAAGTATAATCATAATATGTTGCGGGAAATCCAAGAATCATGCGAATGACTAAATCCATAGTTGCAATAAAAGTCAAGATGAGAGTGTGCTTTCCTTTTGTATGAGCCAACTCATGAGCTACAATTCCTCTTAATTCGTCTTTTGGGATTTGGTCCTTTGATTCAGCAATTATGGCAATTCTTTTATCAAAGAAAGATCCATAGGCCATTGCATTTAAGATAGGATATATACCAAATCCTACTTTAACATTTCCACTGATTCCTATATCATTTTTTACATCTTCAACCAATTCTAATATTTCGTCATCATTAACTCTCTTTATTCCCAATAATTTATCTAAAATCGGTCCTGAGATGAAATAAACTAACCAATTGACTCCAATTAAAACGGGATATATTAAATTGATTTCAAGAGGACCTAAAGGAGTATGAATGTTGAGATCTATCAGCGTGTATTGATTTATGAAAATGACAGCCAACCAACCTATTATGTATAAGAATAGTGTTAAATAAGCTGGACTCATAAATCTCCATACTACGATATACTTTCTCCCAAATAATAAGAAACCTAATATGAGAATAATCCAGAATGAGAATGCAAAAGCAGTATTAATGAAGAATGGATTATTCATAAACGCTGAAACAATTCCTGCGATGAAGATGATATTATAAGTTACCAAAGAGATGATTAAGATTTTATTAATGATGGGATAATCTTTTAATTCAAAAACACCAAACCATAGATAGATGCTAAAAGCGCCCATTATAGAGGTTAACAAATCTTTTGTAAAGAAAAAGATAAAAAAGAAGAAGAAAGCGATAGCTATGATGTCACTTAATTCACTTCTTTTGCCTATTTTAGCCCAATGATATAGTTCTTGTATACTTATGATAAAGAAAAAGATTGTTGGATAAAAACTCCAGTCAAATAAAATTTCAGACCATGATGGCTGAAAGATGATAAAACCGAGAAAATATATAATTAACAATGCTCCAATAATGTAAGAGATGAAGAGTGAATATCTTATTAGTTTTTTCATTATCTATACCTAATATTTTATCTTATTTTTCTTTAAATTCTTTTAAATTCATCAGATTTTTGCATTTATTTTTTAATATACTTTTAATTCATTTCTTGTTCTTTCATTCTATTTATTACTGTCCAGAAATATTTAATTGTAATATAATACCAAAATACCAAAATCGGAAAATATAAAATAAAAGAAAATAAAATGTTAACGGGTATGCTTATGATAATGAGGTTAATATCTGGATAATTAATTGGCATTATAAGAATTTCAATTAGTATTAAAAATGCTATACTTGCTAAGAGTAGAGTTATCATTAAAGTTATTACACCTCTTATTCTAGGAAATTTAATTAATAAGATCACTGTGGGAACCAACAAAATTAAGATTGCAATAATTGGGATTACAATGTCAATTTGGTTTAAAGTCCATTTTATGAATAGGAGAGCAATTAAAGAAAAAAAACCACAAATAAATGAAATTGCATAAAAATTTTTGACTAATTCCAGTTCTTTTAAGGGTCCCTGAGCAAGAATAAGTCTTGGCAGGGTTAATGCTGCATCTTTTTTATAAGATGCTTTTATTGAATCATCCTCTAATAAAATAATATCACTTTTATTTTCTTGAATAGTCGAACTCTCAAAAAAACCTCTAAGAGAATAAATCACATATAAACTATTAAACACATGGATTAGCATTGCACAAAATACAACTACCTCTAGTGATCCAAACAATGCTATACAAGCAATCATCGTCCCAATACTCAATGTTCCTACATCACCAGGAAAAACTTTCGAAGGAAATTTATTAAACAGAAAGAATGGTATGATTACGGCAAGAGCTATTAGTGATAGTATAAGAGCTTCTGCAGAATTCCATATGATTGAACATACAAAAATA
>SDNN01000217.1 GCA_004524425.1 Promethearchaeota archaeon | reverse complement strand
GAAATCATCTACAGTAACTTCTATCTGCTCTAAAAGTTCGGGATCAATCATTTCTGACTCTAAATTAATTTTAGGTAAATATCTCCTTAAAGCAGCCATAGCAGCTTCACGGCAGACTGCTGAAATGTCTGCACCTACAAAGCCATGAGTTATTTGGGCAAATTTCTTGAGAGATATTTTTTTATCTAAGGGCATGTTTCGCGTATGAATTTGGAATATTTCTCTACGACCCTTCTCATTGGGAACTTTTATTTCAATTTCACGATCAAATCTTCCTGGCCGGCGCAGCGCTGAATCAAGACTATTCGGTCTGTTTGTCGCACCAATCACTATAACCCTTCCTCGAGCATGAAGTCCGTCCATTAAAGCAAGCAACTGAGCAACTACTCGTCTTTCAACTTCACCGGTGACTGTTTCTCTTTTAGGAGCAATAGCATCAATTTCATCAATAAAGATAATTGATGGACTTTTTTCTTCTGCTTCGATGAATAATTTTCTCAATTTTTTTTCAGATTCTCCATAAAATTTGCTCATTATTTCTGGACCATTTATTGAAATGAAATGTGCTTCACTTTCATTGGCAACTGCTCTTGCTAATAAAGTTTTACCGCAACCAGGAGGACCTCTTAATAAGACTCCTTTTGGAGGATCAATACCCAAACGCTTGAATAGGGAAGGGTGCCGTAAAGGTAATTCGACCATCTCTCTAACTCTTTGAATTTCTCTATCTAAACCTCCAACATCCTCATAGGTTATATAATCTCCTCCCTTTTCCTCATCTTCGGTGACATGCTCGCTGATGTGCAAGGAAGTCTCTTGTTTAATGACACATATTCCCTTAGGTCTTAGGCTTATTACCTTAAAAGTGATTTCCCTGCTTATTCCTATTGAAATTAAAATTATATCATCAATGGTAATAGGATAATTATTGAGCTTTCTTTTTACAAATGATTCAAATCTTGGATTGGTTCTTATTTTAACACTTGCTGGGGCTAAAACAACATTTTGTGCCACTTTCGCATTGACCTTGAAGATTTCTATGGTGTCGTCTATGCTTGTTCCAGTATTTTTACGCAATCTTGAATCAATCCGAACTATTCCCAAACCATTATCTTGAGGATAACTCGGCCATGCTATTCCAGCACTTTCTTTTTTTGCAAAAAGACCAATTACGTCACCTGTCTGAATGTTTAAATCCTCCATGGTTTTAGGATCTATTCGAATGATGTTTCTACCGATATCTCGTTTCTTTGCTTTTTGAACTCTTAAGGTTACTCTTGTAACCTCATCATCATCGTCAACTTTCCCTGCATCTCCTTCTGTCATGATATCACATCTTTTCTTTTAATTATAGTCTTAATAATTTAAAGTAGTAAACTAGTAAAAATTTTTGCTTTTTTAAATATAAATAAAAAATTCATTTATTTTTTTAGAAAACTATCGAGAGAAATTTGTTCTGTTTTAGAAGACACGCTTCTCCGGAGACGTTCTAAAGCATTTTCAATTCTTTGTTTTGAGAAATTATGTTGCTCTACCAATAATTCTTCTATTTTATCATAATCCACATTTCCCCAAGCGAGTTTTGGATAATTTTTTTCGATATTTGGTTTTAGGAAGATTTCCTTCACTTTTTCGGCGGTTTCTAAATCGATATCTAATTCTTTTCCTCCAACCTGCATGTCTTGTTTAATGATCTCCTCTAATGAATTGTAATTTTTGATCAATTCTAATGCTTTATGTTGACCAATTCCTTTTATTCCTGGAAAAAAATCAGTACCAATTAATATGCCCATTTCAATTAATTGTTCGCGAGTAATGCCATGGAATTCTAAGAATTTGGATAATGAAATATATTCTATATCTAAAGTCACTGTAGTGTCCTTCACTTTTTTACTTCGACTAACCGCAAAATTTCTTATTAATCGTTCAGCTCCAAAAAGTAATGTATCATAATCTTGAGATGCACAAGCCCAGGAATCACCTACATTCACCATGTATGCTGATTGGGCTTCACCCTCTGAAGCTGCTTGGACAATGGGGATCCCCATATGATTTATCAATTTTTTACTCTCTTCAATCATATTTTCATCCAATTTAGACGTCATTTGGGCAAATTTTCTAGCTTCTTCATAATCCTCTGCTTCTTGTGCTTTTTCCATTTTTATTCTTGCTTCTCTCTTGACTTTTTTTCTTTCTTTAATTGTATCTAATTTTAATTCCGATGGTTTCCCATCAAATACGTATATTGGTTTGATACCGTTTTCGATAAAATTAATCGTCCTATAAAATAATCCGGAAAGGTGGGATGTCACGTTACCTTCATAATCTTTCAGTGGGGTCCCATCTCTCTGGCGAATAATTGCTAAAAATTGATAAATCGTATTAAATGCATCAATTGCAATTTTTTTACCAAATAAATTTTGAAAGGTTATAGTCCTCCTAACTTCTTTTACTAAATCGTTTATTTTTACTCCCATTTTTTACTAGATTCCTACTTATTGTGTTATCAATTAATATGTGGAAACTTTAATATATAATTTCCACCATAATAAAATTTCATTTTTTAAGCTTAGAATCATACTAGATGAGAAGATTCCAAAAACCAGATCATTTCTTTCTTCTTCTTCTCAACTTCGTACCACATATTTCGCATTTTTGATTAAATGACTCAACGTTCTTTGTTTCTTGACAGAATGGACAATATACTTCCCACATAATTTTTGATTTTATTCCCTTCCTGATTAAGGGGGAGAAAGGAATATTCATTGCTAAACATAAATTTTCCATGGAATAATCATTTGTATAAAGTGTAATTTTTTCTTTAATACTTTTTTTTAATTCCAAGGCTAAAGCAATTAGTTCCTTATCAGTGATGGATAATGCGCTATAATCTCCAGTTTTTTTTGATTCTTCATTAATGATTTGAATGTATTTTTCCGAAGGGGATTTTAAAATTAATTTCTTGCTTTCGATTGCCGCATGAACTCTATTTAAAATGTTTCTATTTTTCTGTAAAAACCTTCTATGTTTGATTTCCTCAATGACATTCGGTACCGTATAAATCCTCCCATCAATTAAATTGAAATCTATCCCCATCAAGAAAATATTTGTATCAAAAATTAGAATTTTAACATCCGCAAGCTCATTGTTATTCTTCAGGGCTATCATCCAAGGGAACACGGAGTGTTCCGATAATTTTTTTTCTTAATCTTTTAAAAAAGTTTTCATGAACATTTTCCGATAAACGGATGAATTCTGTATGGGAGTTAGATTTACGAATTCGAATTATAGAATTTGGTTGGACTTTTTTCACAGTTTGTTGCCCATCTATTACTATTCGAGCATTTAGTCTCGGTCTTAATAGTTTAATTTCTATCTCAGAATCAATAGGAAGAACGATGGGTCTTAAACCTGAACGAGCAAAGCTATTTAAGGGGGTAAGATGCATTATTTCCAAGTTAGGACTAACTATTGCCCCACCTGCGCTAAGATTATAAGCTGTTGAACCTGTTGAGGTAGCGATGATTATTCCATCTAAATAACTCCTATTTAAGAAAATACCATTGATTCGAACTGATATTTGCAGGACCTTGGAACTTTTTGATGAGACGATGAGGATTTCATTTAAAGCATTATATAATTTTATTTCTTCCCTGTTTTTTACGAGGTATGGTGTAATTTTAGAACAGCGCTCTAACACGTAGTTCCCATTAATGACTCTATTTAGGTCTCTAAATACCCGTCTCTCATTTGATTCATCTAAAAAACCCAAGGATCCAATATTAACCCCAAAAATAGGGGGTGGATTATTCTGCGGTAAACCATGAGCTATTCTTAATAAAGTACCATCGCCTCCTACTGAAACTAGGAATTTAACGTTGTCAGAGGTCATCTGATTTAAATCTTTTCCGCTATGTGGAAATATCTTGGGAGCAATCCTGGTTTCTAGAAAAATTACTTCTCCTTTTTTAACTAAAAATTCAAAGATGCGCTTAGTCAATCTCATTGCTCTCTCTGAATCCATCCGACAGCCTAATGCGACTGCTTTTTTTTCCATTTCCTTCAAATATGTTTTATTCTTTGAATTTTTAAAATTTATTATTAATTTAAAAAAATAATAAAAAGTGAAATCGCATTATTTAAGGTTGAAAAATTCGATTTATTAAGGTTTTTCCTGCTAACTTCCAATATTCTACTTGAGACGAGGCCATTTTGCCTGGATTCGCTCTCAATTCTTTAAGTATGTCCGCTAATTCCTTATCTGAGGGCCATTTCACGTCAAAAGATTCATAAGATTCCAAGTCCATGATATTAATTAAGGTATCTTCTATAAAATTTATCTGAGCATTACCTTTAATGATTTCTGGCACTTCTACCATGTGACCCGATGGAATGGTTAATGAACGCTTGTTCTCATCAAACATGCCTACACACACTATTCTTACCTTGGCATGACCGTGCTTTCCACTTTTAGACCGTTCAGTACTTTTTATGACACATGGTTCATCGTCGACCATGATGTAATTTCCAACTTTCAGTTTTTGAATTTCTGATCTTCTGATTGACAAATCTCATAACACCAACGTTTCTTTTAAAATTTTACAAATATTTTTAATTTTCAGATATCTATTTCTTATATTATAATCTTTAAAATAAAAAAAATATTGTTTTTTACTAAGAATAGGAAATAATAGCGAATTTGATTATTTATGGTATTAGAAAATCTTGGAAGATCCTTAGATAACGCCATT